>JBEEGK010000065.1:0-3360 GCA_041166845.1 Acidobacteriaceae bacterium | reverse complement strand
TTCCCTGGGAACTGAAAACAGCCGTCAAAGTTTTGTTCGGACTCTCCGCCATCAACCCAGGGAATTGATTCGATCCGGATAAACCGATCGGGAAAAGGCTGATGACGTCTTTTGTGGCATCGACGATTTCGAGCACCGGCGAGGTGCCGGTGGTCAGATGCAATGGATTCGATACAAATGCCCGAAACTTGAGGCCGCTGATCGTTTTTTTCGCGCTCGACTTACTGCCGCAGGCAAGAAAGCCAATGCCGATGCACACAAGCACGGCAACACTTAATACAATTCTCTTCAAATCTGGGACTCCGGGGAATAAGAGGGACAACGATTGGATGCAAGAAAACGGGATTATAGCAGAGGAACTCTGCACTAATTCCGCAGTCACGGTCCCGCAAGCAGGGATGCAAAACTTCCAACCATCTTGTATTCTCAACATTGTGGCCGGTGATTTCATTACACGCCTGAAGGCCGCTCCGGTGCTGTGCGACGGCGCCATGGGGACGCTGCTTTATGCCAAGGGCATCTTCATCAATCGCTGTTATGACGAACTGAATGTGTCTCAGCCTGAGCTGATTCGCGCCATCCATCATGAATATTTGCAGGCAGGCGCGGAGATTATCGAGACCAACACTTTTGGCGGCAATTCTTTTCGCCTTTCCCGCCACAGCATGGCCGACCGTGTACATGACATAAATTTTGCGGGAGCCCGCTTAGCGCGGGAAGCGGCCAAAAGTTTCGACTGCTGGGTGGCAGGCTCAGTGGGGCCGCTGGGCATACGTATCGAACCGCTGGGAAAAACGTCTTTCGAGGAGGCCCGGACTGCCTTTCGTGATCAAATTGCCGCCCTGATAGAGGGGGGCGTTGATTTGCTCATGATGGAAACCTTCGGCTACCTCGAGGAACTTCATCAGGCGATTCTGGCGGCCCGCGATGTGGATTCCAAGATTCCGATCGTGGCGCAGGTCACAGTGGACGAGGAGTCTAACTGCCTTGATGGTTCCACTCCGGAGCTTTTTGCTTTGCGACTTGAAGAATGGGGCGCCGATGTCATCGGATGTAATTGCAGCGTTGGCCCGGTCGCGATGCTGGATGCCATGGAACGAGTGCGGGCCGCGACTTCCCTGCCGATTGCTGCCCAGCCAAACGCCGGAATTCCTCGCTCGGTTGAAGGCCGAAATATTTATCTTTGTTCGCCCGAGTACATGGCGAGCTATGCGCGCAAATTTGTAGCTGCCGGGGTGCGACTGGTTGGCGGTTGCTGCGGAACTACTCCCGAACATACACGCGTAATGAAATCTGCTTTGCGCGCCGGAGAGGCGAGGACAAAACCCGTGGCCGGACATGCAACCGGACAAGCCAGGCCCGCCGCCGCCCCGGCGATGGCGCTGGCGGAACGTTCTCATGTGGGCGCCAAGATCGCGGCGGGTGACTTCCTGACCATGGTTGAGATCGTCCCGCCCAAGGGGACGGACATTCGCAAGGAAGTAGAAGGTGCGAAGTTTTTAAAGTCAGTGGGCGTTGACGCCATCAATATCCCGGACAGCCCGCGGGCCTCCGCGAGAATGAGCAATCAGGCTCTCTCGCTACTGATCCAGCGTGAAGTTGGGATTGAAGCGATTCTGCACTACACGTGCCGCGATAGAAATGTTTTGTGCATACAGTCGGATCTGCTCGGGGCTGCGGCGACGGGAATTCGTAATCTTATTTGCATCACGGGCGATCCCCCGAAAATGGGCAGCTATCCGGACGCGACCGCCGTGTTCGACGTGGATGCGATCGGGCTCGTAAATATCGTCCACAATCTGAATCGCGGACAGGATATTGGTGGCAATCCGATTGGAGTCGGAACCGGATTCGTCATTGGCGTGGGGGCAAACCCTGGATTGCCGAACCTCGAGGAAGAAGTTCGCCGTTTCGAATACAAAGTCGAAGCGGGGGCCGAATACGCAGTTACGCAACCGGTGTTCGACCTGGCGTTGCTGGAGCGGTTTCTTAAGCGAATCGAGCACTGCCGAATTCCGGTGGTAGCCGGGATATGGCCGTTGGTGAGCGCGCGGAATGCGGAATTCATGAAGAACGAGCTGCGGGTCTCGGTTCCCGACTCCATCCTCGAACGTATGACTTCAGCAAAAACGCCCGAGGGCGCAAGAGAAGAAGGAATCGCGATCGCGCGCGACATGTTGATAGCTGTTCGAGGAATGGTGGAAGGCGCGCAGATCAGCGCTCCTCAAGGCCGCTACGCCTCAGCGGTAGATGTGCTTGAGGCGCTGGGGACTTCGCGCGTTGCGACCGTAAAGACGAGATACCTAATCGAGGAGCTCCACTTGCCGATATTTGTAGACTGTTTGCAGCGCCTGGAAAAGATTGTGCAGGAACTCGAAAAGGGCGAGGTCCCGCTCGAGAAGTCTCTGACGCTTTTTGAGGAAGGGATGCAACTCTCCTCTGCCTGCCGAAAAGAGCTGGAAGAGGCCGAAGGCAAAGTCGAGATTCTGCTCAAGCAGAATGGGAAACTACAGGCCGAGCCTTTTGATCCTTTGAAAGAAAGCGGCGCCAGCCGCAAGTAAAGCTCGTTACCGAAACCTGATGTCATCCTGAGGAAGTTGAGTTCCGCGCTTGCGCGGAACTCCCGACGAAGGGCCTCGATCTCTGCTTGGTATACTCACCGTCATGCTTCAGGACACCCTCAAGCAGGGACGAGAGATAGCGGATGCTGCTTTAGAGCGATTGCTCCCACCCGGATCCCAGCATCCCACTTCAATTCACCAGGCGATGCGGCACAGCGTTTTTGCCGGCGGCAAGCGACTGCGTCCGATCTTATGCATGGAAGCAGGACGGATGGTTGCAAGCGACTCCGCAAAATTGCCATCCGGCATTGAGGACTTGGGCGCGGCGCTGGAAATGCTACACACCTACTCGCTCGTCCACGACGATTTGCCTGCATTGGATAACGATGATCTCCGTCGGGGACGTCCCACCTGCCATAAAGTTTTTGGTGAGGCGATTGCCATTCTTGCCGGGGACGCTCTTCAGACCACGGCTTACGAAGTCTTATCGGGCTTGCAATGCCCAGCGCAATCAACTGTCCACATCATAAAAGAAATCGCACGCAACACCGGAACCGTACGAGGGATGATTGGCGGCCAGGTTGTGGACCTCGAGGCCGAACACAAAAAGGCCGACCTCGAGACCTTGGAGTACATACACCGCTCCAAAACTGCGGCACTGATTACCGCCAGTGTCGTCAGCGGAGGAATGTACGCGGGTGCCTTCGACGAAGCGATCGAACAGTTGCGATCTTTCGGAGAGTCCATCGGCCTGGCGTTCCAGATAGTGGACGATGTCCTTGACGTCACTCTCACATCG
>JBEEGK010000064.1:0-6057 GCA_041166845.1 Acidobacteriaceae bacterium | reverse complement strand
AGCAGTCCCCATGGCCACCCGTTTGTCCGTCACTCAAGCGAAATCTCTTGCTCGCAAAGAAGACAGCCCTCCAGCCGACCACCTCGTGTTGGCTCCTCCGTCAGTGGGACGAACGCACATCAATGGGCAGGTAGTGCTGAACCGCATCCTGCTGGCCATTTCTGATCAGGAATACGAACTCCTGTATCCGCATTTGGAATACGTGGAGCTTCCGCTGTATCGAAGTTTGCATGAAGCTGAGGACGGATTTGATTTCGCTTACTTCATCAATTCGGGCATGACTTCGCTAGTCATCGCCACTAGCGACGGGCGAAGCGTCGAGGTCGGTATTGTGGGACGCGAAGGCTTTGTGGGAGCTCCGCTGGCTGCGGGGTTGAATAGAAGTCCGTATCGCGCGTTCACGCAGGCGGCCGGGGCTGGATTCCGGATCAAGGCCGAGATTCTTGAGGTCACGCTGCCGGATACGCCCGGGCTGCGGATGCGCCTGAATCGCTATGCCATGATGCAGGGAATGCATGTGGCACAACTTGCCGCCTGCAACCGTCTTCATGAAATTGATCAGCGTCTCGCGCGCTGGCTGCTGATGTGCCAGGATCGCATCGGGTCGGAGCTGTTGCCGATGACCCACGAGTTTTTTGCTGAGATGCTGGGCACTGGAAGGCCAAGTGTCAGTTTGGCGGCGGCAGTTCTGCAACGCGCAGGGTTTATCCAATATGCGCGTGGGACGGTGAAAATTGTGGACCGAGAAGGGCTGCAGTCGGCAGCCTGCGAATGCTACGGAGTGATTCGCCAGTACGACGTTGAGCCCTGACCTAAGTTGCGGCCTTCTTACCTTGCCAGCTATCCTTCTTCCCTATGTCAACACTGGTGGAATGTGTCCCCAATTTTTCTGAAGGTCGCGACAAAGCAAAAGTAGATGCCATCGTTGATGCGATGAAGGTCGAGGGAGTATACCTTCTCGATCGCGAGATGGACGCCGACCATAATCGTTGTGTCATCACGTTGGTCGGAGAGCGCGCAGCCATTGAAGAGGCCGCGATTCGCGGGGTAGGGAAGGCATCCGAACTGATTGACTTGAACGTTCACCAGGGAGCGCACCCTCGCATGGGCGCGGCTGACGTCGTCCCGTTCATCCCGATCGAGGGCGTCACGCTGGAAGACTGCGTGGCGATGGCGCGGCACGTGGGAGCGGAAATCTGGAAGCGTTACAAGGTGCCGGTTTATCTGTACGAGGCGGCGGCTACATCTCCCGAGCGGCAGAATCTTGAGAACATTCGGCGCGGACAGTTCGAAGGTATAAGAGCAGACATCGCCACCAATCCGGCACGCAAGCCGGATTTCGGAGATCCACAGCTACACGCCACAGCTGGTGCGGTGGTGGTGGGAGCCCGTAAAGGGCTTATCGCCTACAACGTTTTTTTGAATACTCCAGATGTGGAGATTGCGAAGAAGGTCGCGAAGGCAGTGCGCTTCTCCAGTGGAGGATTACGCTTCGTGAAGGGCGCGGGATTTCTAGTACGGGGACAGGCCCAGGTTTCGATGAACCTGACTGATTTCGAGCAGACGCCTATTCATCGGGCTTTCGAACTGGTTAAGGCAGAGGCGGCGCGCTACGGTGTGTCCCCTGTGAGCAGCGAAATCGTAGGGCTGATTCCGAAAAAAGCTTTGGAGGCGGCGGCCGAGTGGTTTCTACAGGTAGAGAATTTCGATTCCTCGCTGATCCTCGAAAATCGGCTGGCGGCGGTGATGAGCGGAAAGCTCGCGGTGGGAGGCTTGCGCGCGGGTGTGGAGCCGTTCGTCGAACAACTGGCTGCGCCCACTGCAACTCCCGGCGGAGGCAGCGCCGCGGCGGCCAGCGGAGCCATGGCTGCGGCATTGGCAACCATGGTGGCTTCGATGTCGCGCGGCAAGAAAGCTTATCTGCAGTATGAGTCCGAGTTGAGCGAGGCGATAGCGCGGCTGTCACTGTTGCGCGAAGAGCTGAAGGCTGCGATTGATTCTGATGCCGAATCGTACAACGCAGTAATGAAAGCTTACAAAGCAGCGAAGCAATCAGGCGATGCAGACGCCATGATTGACGCAGCATTGAAAAGTGCAACCGAGGTTCCGCTAAAGGTCGCGCAGAAATCACAAGAAGTTTGCAGGATCGTGGAGAAACTGAAGGCAATCACGAATCCGAATATGAAATCGGACCTCACCACAGCAGTGGCAATATCACGAGCCGCGATCGAAGGCGCTCTTGCCAATGTAGAGATTAACCTTGAATCCATAAAAGATGTTGGGTTCGTCTCCAAAACCATGGCCCTGGCAACCGAATTCGCACTTACGGGAACAAAAGAGCGGGCCTCCACATCTCGTTGAGCGTTTCGGGAAGCCATTGAGGCAACATTCCCAGGGCCTGCGGACCTGCATGCGCAGGGAGGGACAAGCACAACGAGAAGATGCCCGCGCACCGAAGGAACGTTGCTCTTTAAGAATGTGCTAGATTAATTAGACTGTGGGGCGCGTAGCTCAGTTGGCAGAGCAATGCCCTTTTAAGGCATGGGTCGATGGTTCGAGTCCATCCGCGCTCACCATATATTTCAACAGCTTAGTCAGGGGCCGTAGCTGCTGACTTTGAGTTCCCCACAAATTTCCCCACAAACTAGGCTCTGTATACCAACTCTTCGGCCGGCGTGGCAAAGATTGGCTCCGAATCGAGGAGTTCAACAGCCCGCCGTGCTGCGCCACTGGATATGTGAGTGTAGTGCCGAACCATCCGAGCGGACATATGACCGACGAATGTCTGAATGACGCCGACAGGTACACCGAGCTCTACCATATGCGTGATGAAAGTATGCCGTAGATCGTGGAAGCGCAAACCCTCTAGGCCCGCGGCCTTCGTGAGTGAGTGCCAGGCACTATCCCAATATTGTTGATGCTGGTTAGGATCGTAACCCCGTGCGCCCTTATGTTGGCCGTGAGCGATGCGAGAGAGATGCTTCGGCATTAAGAAGTGTTCGGCCCGTGTCGCGGGGGGAGACAGCAAACTCGCCCGTAGCAGCAGGCGTCGTGGCGTCGCGATTAAGTTCAATCGTTCGAGCCCCAGCATCCGATTTGGTATCTGCGCGACAGATGCGAAGCTGTCGTCTTTCGAGATCTAGTGAACCGATGCGTAGTTTCTTGATCTCGCCGCCACGCAATCCGGTATTCGAAGCGAGCACCGAACCATAAAATGCCGTCTCCCAATCCTGATCAGTCGCCGCTGTCGTCGCCAGACGGCGGAATTGTTCGCGAGTAAGAGCTCTCCCGATATCCGATACTTTTGTCTTTAGAGGTTTGTAATCGTCGGCTATACGCCGCCACACTTTTGCCTTTTTCATGATCATCGACCAGGTCATCACTTCTTTGTTGATCGACCATGCTGCAATTCCTTCAGCAAGGCGATTAGTCACATAATGATCCAAGTTCACACTGGTAAGGCGCCCAAGGCGGATATTGCCCAAGATGCGAATTAAAGGCTTAAGTCGGTATCCCTCGGCTGTTAAAGTCCCCAGAGCTACTCGTGGTTTTCTAAACTCAATCCACCACGAGCGAGCTTGTTCAAGGCTCCATTCAGCCATCTGCGTTGGGAGCGTACCATTGTTGAGCTCTCGGAAGAAGGCGTTGCGAAATTTCTTAGCTTCCTCTCGGTCGCGTTTCCCGCTTTGCTTCTCTCGCCAGACCCCCTCTGCATTTTTATATCGAAATGCAAAGATGTTGCCACGTCGGTACAAACCATCTCGTTTACCGCTCATTTCGCCTCCTGTGATTTTTCCAATAGTTTCGTTTGCTGGCCAAAAGGGTCGGTCTAGCACATTCCGGAGAACAAAATTTTTGGCTTTTTTTGCTCGCAATAAAGTAGGGAGCTAGGCATTGGGGATTGGGACACTGCAGAGCCTTGTGTTCGATCTTCTGCAGATGAAAAAGGGAATCCTCGAAAGCACTCCTCTCTGGGACGGCGTCTAACGCATCATCTATAGCTGCGTTCAAATCGTGGAACTTATTTGTCTCTGCGGCTTTCCGTTTCCCGCTAAATTCTGCAATGTCCGGACGAAGCCGATGAATCCTATCAAGCCAGTACCATTCGCGTAGGCGATAAATCGTCCATTCACGAACTCGCGGATTACCGGCCTTACGTCTTGGTACACAGGATTTAGTGGCTCAAATTATGCGAAGACTTCGGATGAATATAACGGTTCGAATGGGCAGGTAGGCCCTACCAACACACTTGGCAGCGATGTAATTGATCTGTCAATCGCTGGTAGCGGTGCCAAGACATCAACGATTTTGGCTGAAGTATGTAGCAAGATTACCAATCCAGTCGCTAACGGATATTATCCCGTTTACGTCGACCTTCCTCGTGGTCATGCCGGATACTGCGCTTATCACAGCTGGGGAAGCTGCGGCTCAACTCCCATACAGTTCGCATTTTTCTGGAACCTCGATAATGATCCCGGGTGTGATCCGCAAGACACTTCTGGGCTTCATTCGCAAGGATTGGCAGCATTGGCAAACGTTAGCGGCCACGAACTTTCGGAGGCACGAACGGACCCAACTGGTGCTGGCTGGTTTGACTCGCGAGGTGCAGAGAACGGTGACAAGTGCGCCTGGACCTTTGGTGCGCCCTTGGTAAAGTTCAGCAATCGTTCGCAGTGGAAAATTCAAGGGGAATGGTCCAATGCCGCTTACAACGCAGGCACTGGCTATCCGAACAGCTCGGGTCTACATGGTTGTCTAGGCGGACAATAAGAGAATTTAAGACCACGATAAGGGACGGGTGTTGGATGGTGCTCGGCCGTTTCTAGCTATGCATGTAATTTCTCGTCGAAACCATCGATTTCGTAAAGCGCAGAAACGAGAAAGGCTGGACATTCAAAATAGCTCACTGCGGTCGACTTTCGATGGTTTGTCAGGCGCGTATCCTTTGGGGTTTCTTTTTCGCCGCGGTCGGCGTTTTGCGTACTGGCTTCTTGGACGGTTTGGCATCAGGTTTTTGCGATTCAATCTCTGCCAAGCTCAAGCGAATCTGCTCCATCAGGTCTGGAGCGCCTCTCCTCGAGACTGTGCGCGCTGGGCGCATGTCGATGCGATTGCTCACTTCCGCATCGATAATTTTGCGTATGCATTCTTGGTATAAGTCTTTGAATTGAGTGGGATCGAACTCTCCCTCATAACCCTTCACTAGCGCCGTTGCCATAGCGAGTTCTTTAGTGCTGAATTCGGTCCGTAACTCCATGTGAGGGGCAGGGCGGACCTCATTGGCGTAGAACATTGTATGTGCGACGAGGCAATCCTCCGAAGGGCGGAGAATCAGCATGTGCTCCCGCCGGTGCATCCCGATTCGGGCAATCCCGAGGCACTGTTCTTTCCGCATCGCTTCGAGTAGCAGCGCATAAACCTTTTCCGCGCCAGAGTCAGGTGCGACGTAGTACGACCGCTCGAAGTAAATCGGATCGACGTTCGACGCTTTGACCAAGTGAAATAGATCAATTGTGTCGGAAGTCTCGATCTCTGCTGCTTTGATTTCCTGAGGATCGATAGCAGCGAATTCGTTCGGCAGGACTTCATATCCCTTTAACACTTCGTCTGACCGGATTTCCTGCCCCGTCTCTTCGGACTGGAGGACTTGGCGAACAATGGAATACTGATGTCCTCCCATATGACTATTTATTTCGTCGGGAGTGGATCGCGTCTCTCCGACTCCCTTTTTGAGGTCGGAGTCGTCGTCTTCGGCGTCGTGTGAAAACGAAGGAAAAGGCGCGATAGAGAGACCTTCGTTGACCGGCTTGCGGTAGAGACGCCTAAAGCGCGTCGTCTTGGTTCGAGCAGCTACCAGGAGTCGGACTGGCATCACGACGAGCCCGAAATGAAGATGCCCAGTCCAAACGGCAGATGGCATTCCCCTGAAACCTCGTCGTATAGGATGCAATTATGGATTGCATGGTTCCACACACGGAAGCCATTTTCGAATGACAAACAGTTTGAAGCGAATCAGGAGGTCTCAATGGGCGCAAATCCTCGCCCGCTCGTTCTGTT
>JBEEGK010000063.1:0-3838 GCA_041166845.1 Acidobacteriaceae bacterium | reverse complement strand
CCAGAGATTGCGCTGTTTCGGATCGTCCCTCCCCAAAGGCTTTCTTTCGCGAGGCGAGTGCCTTCTGGAGCAATGGCTCAGCCTTCTCAAACGCACCGGTCGCGGTATAGAGTTCACCCAAATCGTTATCACTTTGTGCAATGTCGTCGTCGCCTGGGGACAATAGTTTCTCTCGCATCGCCAAAGCTCGCGAGAGAAGCGGCTCGGCGTGGAGGTAATCGTTCAAACTTTTATACAGCTCGCCTTCTCCCTCCATCGTGTCAGCGATCTCGCTGGCTTCCGCGCCATACAATGTGCCGTAGATTTGGAGTGCTCGTTCGTAGAGAGGTAATGCTTCGGAATACTTCCCTTCCGCCCGATACACCTCGGCTAAGTCGAATAAAGTACGCGGGCGGCGCGCGTCCTTTGGCGCTAAAGTCTCAGCAAAGCTCACATTCGCCACGAGTATTTTCTCCGCCTCTGAGAAATGTGCCTGTTTGGAAGCTCTCGCCGCCGCCATCTCAGTATTCCGCCATTTGTCTTGGGCTGCGCACCCCGTCCAAGCTATGAATACCAGCGCGGCCCAAATACCCAGATGAAGTAGTCTGGATAGACTGCGCCAAACCTGAACTTCTTGGGCGAAGACTACTCTGAATGATCCGCTCATCTATTGAATCTCAATCGAGATTACGTCTCCTCCCGCGTCGCCGGCATCGCGATAGTTGAAAGCAACTTTTTGTTTCACCCATGAGCAGGAAAACTTATCAGCCCCAAGCACTACGACATGATCACTGTCTCGCACATTCATCTTCCATATCTTCGGCCCGGCAGCCACGGTCACGACCGCCGCTGGAGGCGACGAGCAATCAACTCCAGTTATGACTCCTTTTAGGAACTTGGCTGCCTTGCGCGTGGGTTCGCTCACCAAATTAGCGCTACCACCAGACGTTTCGCCCTCGATCTGCGGACTGATGGAATGCTCGGAAGCTACTTCCTTTATGAACAGTCCCATCGGGACGCTCGAATTTGCTCTTTCCTGAGCCTCCCGCATCATTTCCTGTGCCTGCAAAAGTGCTTGATTGACAGGGACGGCGAGCTGCGGATCTTGGTTTTTTTGAAGCGTCTGAAGCAGGGTGATTGCCTGATCAAATTTTTGATCGTCCATATACATTTGCGCGAGGTTGAACTGATAATTCTCATTACGCGGGCTGAGGGAAACTGCCTTCAGCGTGGCTTGCATTGCCCCCGGTAAATCTCTGTTGTTCATTCGAGCGATTCCGAGAATCATGTAAGAGTCGGCAAAGGTCGGATCGAGCGAAATGGAAGTCTCCAACTCCTTAATGGCCTCTAGCAAGACCGAGTGATCCGAGAAATGACCCTCTCTGCTCATAAGCAACGCCGAATAGTAATGCACGCGAGAATCTTTGGAGTTGGCCTGGGATGCGCGGTGAAAATATTCAGTAGCTTGTTTGAAATCTTGCCGCTGCAGGTAGGCGTAACCGAGTCCGCGGCAAGCAGGTGCGTTGTTGGGGTCCTCCTTCAGAACTTCCTGAAATTCGGTGATTGCCTTATCCCGGTAGTCCTGCGAGTGGAGGTGAATGTCTGCAAGCACAGCCCGGCTATCCGGCGAGCTTAATGGCGAAACCTTAGAAGCATCGCTGACGATCGTGGACGGAGTCGGGAGCACATAGTATCGGTAGCGACCACCCAGAACGTAATCCCTAAAAACCTTATCAAATTGTGCCGCATTCATTCCGAATGCCTGCTGAATCGAATCCTCCACCGTCAGATTCTTGCTGATCTTCAAATAGAAATAAGTGGCAAGCTTGGGTAGGAGCGCGTTGTCATAGATGTAATGAACCAGCATTCCGGATTGCGCGTAAAAGACATTTCTGCGGTCTCCGTTTTCGTTATAGGTCTGGGAATAGTGCCGAACTTTAAACAGATCCGCAATCTTCATCATGCCGCTCTGCTGCAAGACCTGGAATTCATAATCCGGCACTTTTCCCACTCGCGCCTGCTTGCTGTCAACCTCAATGCTGGCAAAGTATTCTGCAAAACCCTCCTCGAACCACGGATCGCTCCGAACAGTAACGATCCCATTCATCAGTTGGTGCGCGTATTCATGAAAGACCACTGTCCAAGGACTCTCAGCGGACATGTCGAGCATGATGAAGCTGCGATCTTCCCCGCCCTGAAACAGGCCGTCTAGTTGCGTTGGCTTTCCTTTCCACAGTGGCGCAAACTGTCGAAACTCTTTCGTGTTTCGGAATGCGACAATCTGTAGCGGCACGGGAATGTTAACGTTAGCCTTAGTCATCAAGGCACCGAACACCGCCCTCATCTGTTCAAAACGCATAGCGACTTCGCGGCCGCGCTTATCGCCGGCATCGGTGATGACTGAGAAGTGTTGGGATTGAATTTCCAACCATGGGGGCTCAGATCCGAATGCACTGGATGCGAGCGTGAGGATGGCGAAGACGGCAAGGAGACCGTAGCGAAAGAAGCGAGATAAAATTCCCATTGGCCAGAGTTACTGCTAATTGCGCAAAATAATACATGAGTTTTGAATTAACCGCTCATGGATTTTAGCTGTGTCCGATTTTCGTTACGCCACCCTGAAATGGCAACAAAAGCTATAATGCAAGTCTTTGCACCTCTGGGAGTTACGGGTGGATAAGAATCATCATTTGGACGTCTCTTGGCCCAGCCTTCCCCTCGGAGAGTGGCAGGACACTCTCGAGACCCTTCACATGTGGACACAAATTGTAGGGAAAGTTCGCATGGCATTATCTCCGCATGTGAACCACTGGTGGGAGGTGCCCCTTTATGTTAGCTCCGTGGGCCTGACTACTTCGCCTATTCCCTATCGCGATGGAAATTTCGAGATGGAGTTCGACTTCCTCCATCACAATCTGAACATTCGCACAAGCGACGACAAGACCAAGTCTTTACCGCTGGTGACAAAATCAGTTGCGAACTTCTACGCAGAAGTTATGGGCGGCCTCGGCAAACTCGGGATTAAAGTGAAAATCTGGCCCGTGCCGGTTGAGATTCCGAATCCCATTCGTTTTGATCAGGACCACGAGCATGATTCCTACGATCCAGAATATGCCAATCGCTTTTGGCGGATACTGGTGACGGTAGATAACATTCTGAAAGAATTTCGCGCTCGCTACCTGGGAAAAGTGAGTCCGGTACATTTTTTTTGGGGCAGCTTCGACCTGGCTGTCACACGTTTTTCGGGACGGCGCGCTCCTCCGCGCGAGGGCGCCGATCCTGTCACGCTTGATGCCTATTCCCAGGAAGTCAGCAGCGTCGGATTCTGGCCGGGTTCCGGCGACATCACAGCACCCGCTTTTTACTCCTACGCTGCGCCTGCACCACCCGACTTCGGGAAGCAGCCGGTGCGTCCTGCGAAAGCTTTTTACAACACGCAGCTTTCCGAGTTCTTATTGATGTATGACGATGTTCGACAGACGTCGTCTCCGCGCGAAGCATTATTGGAATTTTGCCAGAGCACTTACGAAGCTGCCGCCAACCTGGCAAAGTGGGGCCGCGCCAATCTTGAGATGATCAAGTGATGCTTATCGTAAACAATTGACGCCCTCTTCAATTCCACGCGTACAAGTCTGGTGGAGTAAGGCCCGCACATCTTTTGGCTGGATGGTGCTGGTGGCATTCGTGCTCCGCTTTGCTTACATCCTCATTGCCCATACTTATGCTCTGCATACCCGGCATGCCCCCGGCATGGACAACAATTTTTCTTTCGGATGGGAAATGGGACGGGTTGGGCGATCACTCGCTGCGGGGGAAGGATTCGCAAGTCCTTTCAATAGTCCCAGCGGGATAACCGCAT
>JBEEGK010000062.1:0-3217 GCA_041166845.1 Acidobacteriaceae bacterium | reverse complement strand
CGACAAGGAATCCGAAGCCGGACGGGTAAACATCCGCACCCGGGGGAAAGAAAAAACTGACGACATGGCGCTGGAAGAGTTCGTGAAGAAGATTAAGAAACTGATCGAGGACAAGGCGCCGCAACTCACATAGCTAGAGATTGCTCAACGTTATTTCCCAAGTGGGGCACGATTTTAATACCATGAAAATTGAACGTTGATATTTGATTTTTCAGGGTACGGTTTTGTATCCAGGGGACAAAACTTATTCGCTGGGCAAGAAAGTTGAGGTCTCAGCTTTGGCGCAGGTCGTGAACGCGAAATAGACAACAAGCGGAATGTATGGGGCGATGATCATCGGCGTGATCTCCGACACCCACGGTCTGCTCCGACCAGAGGCGTTGGCTGCGCTGCAAAAATCAGATTTCATCATTCACGCCGGAGACATCGGCGACTCAGACATCCTTGCCAAGCTCGAAGAAATCGCTCCTGTGACAGCGATTCGAGGAAACATTGATAAATCAGACTGGGCTCGCGGAATTCCCAGGACAAACGTTCTCGAGGTCGAAGGCATAGCGGTTTATGTGTTGCACGATCTTCATAAACTCGATCTAAAGCCAGAAGCGGCTGGATTCGCCGCCGTAGTCTATGGGCACAGCCACATACCGAAGTCAGAAATAAAAAATGGAGTACTGTATTTCAATCCTGGAAGCGCAGGTCCGGCGCGCTTTCAGCTACCGATTAGCGTCGCACGTCTGCATGTAAACCGCGGGGAAATTCGCGGAGAGTTTTTACACATCCATCCATCAAAGAAATAGCAGCAGCCGGTTCATATCTCTCCCGTTGCTACAATCCCCTCAGTGTCGCTCCCATTCAAAATCGAAGCTGAATCCGGCTCCGCGCGCGCTGGACGGTTGCTCACTTCCCATGGGGAAGTCGAAACGCCGGTGTTCATGCCAGTGGGAACGTTAGCGTCCGTAAAGGGAGTATCGCAAGACATCCTGGAAGAGCTGGGCGTGCAAATTCTGCTGGGCAACACCTATCACCTGTATCTCAGGCCGGGGGTGGAGCAGGTCCGAAAACTGGGCGGGCTGCACCGCTTCATGTCGTGGCCGCGCGCTATTCTTACCGATTCCGGCGGATTTCAGGTTTTCAGCTTGAGCGAATTGCGGAAGGTATCCGAAGACGGCGTGACGTTCCGTTCTCACCTCGATGGCTCCTCGCACTTCTTCAGTCCGGAGAGTGCGATGGAGGCGCAGATTGGCCTGGGTGCGGACATCATTATGGCCTTCGATGAATGCACCGAACATCCGGCGGACCGTGAGCGAGTGCGCACTTCGATGGAGCTTACCTTGCGGTGGGCGGAGCGCAGCAAGAAATATTTCGAGAGCCATAAAGAAGAAGTTCCCTGGGGAGAAACTGCGAGTGTGGCGCGGGCGCCCTCGCCCGCGGATGCCACACAAACTCAAGATCTGTTCGGTATTGTGCAGGGCGGGATGGATCTCGATTTACGACGAGAGTCCGCCGAGCGCACGATTGAGATCGGTTTCCCTGGCTATGCAATCGGAGGATTAAGTGTGGGCGAGCCACGTGTCCTCACGCGAGAAGTTGTCGAAGCTACTCTCCAGCATTTGCCTAAAGACAAGCCACGGTATCTCATGGGCGTCGGCACTCCGGAGGAGATTGTCGAATATGCGAACCTCGGCGTGGATATGATGGACTGCGTTTTGCCCACGCGCGCTGCCCGTCACGGCCTATTGTTTACGTCCGAGGGGAAAATTTCTATAAAGCAGGCGCGTTACGCTGGGGACGAAGGGCCCCTCGATCCGAATTGCGGTTGTAGGGTCTGTGGACGGTATTCTCGCGCCTATCTCCGGCATCTCTACGCGTCGAATGAAGTCTTAGGGCAGGTCCTAAACACTGTCCACAACCTGACCTTCTACCTTGACACTATGCGAACAGTGCGTCATTCTATTGCCCGTGGGAAAGGTGTCCGTTTTCTTTCAGGTGAGCTGCCTCAGCGAAAGTCATAACCGCCATCCCCAGTTCGTGCCCGTAGTTTGAGTAATCCGGCCTGAGTACGCGAGAGTTCCCGCGGCAAATTGCGCAGGGCCTGAAGCGCCGCAGGGCGAAGCCCCGAAATATTTGATTGAAAACAGGTTGAGTTTGCGATGGTTGCTGAACACGTATTTGCGCTGCAAATAGCTGGGTCTGCCGGATGGCTGGGCTTTGCTCCGCTCATCTTCATTTTCGCCATATTTTATTTTCTTCTGATCATGCCGCAGCAAAGAAAACAGAAGAAATGGCAACAGATGTTGAGTGAATTAAAAACTGGCGACAAGGTTGTCACGAGCGGGGGCCTGAAGGGAACCATCGTCGCGTTGAAAGATGACTCCGTTCACTTGCGGGTTCCGCCGGACAATTTACGCATGGAAGTCACGCGGGCATCTGTGGTGTCAGTCGCCACCGACGAAATTACTAAGTAGCAGATATTATTCATGAATAGAAACTTAGGCTGGAAACTACTGCTGATCGTCGGAGTGCTGCTGGCATTCCTGTTCGGCATCTTCGGAGTGCCCAAGGGATGGTCGGGCAGCGGACTGTTGGCCTCGCTACAAGACCGCATCCATCTCGGGTTGGATCTCAAGGGCGGCACGCACCTCATTCTTCAGGTGCAGGTCAACGATGCCGTAAACGTGGATTCCGACAACGCCGTTGAGCGTCTCAAAGAGTCCTTGAAGAAAATCAAGTACACGGAAATCAGTAAGCCCGATCCAATTAACGCTCCTGACAGAATTGTGCTGAAAGGCGTCCCCCCGGAGTCCAGTTCTGACTTGCGTCAGATTGTGACCGACCGCCTGCCGGAATACAACGTCGGGTCCGGCCCGGAGAATACATGGATTGTCTCCATGAAGCCGCAAGCGCTGGCCGACCTAAAAACTAGAGCGGTGCAGCAAGCGATCGAAACCATACGAAACCGCATTGACCAGCTTGGCGTAAGTGAGCCAGTGATTCAAGAGCATGGCTTAGGCGAGTATCAAATTCTGGTGCAGTTACCTGGCGTGGACGATCCGGGGCGCGTGAAAGAAATTATGCAGTCCACCGCCATGCTGGAGATTCGGCAGGCGTTGGGCGGGCCTTATCCGAGCGAGCAGGCTGCTCTGCAGGATAAAGGCGGGGTTCTTCCAGCAGATGCATTGCTTCTTCCGGGGAAGAATGCGACCTCCACGCAAAACGA
>JBEEGK010000061.1:0-6280 GCA_041166845.1 Acidobacteriaceae bacterium | reverse complement strand
CGAACTTTTTCTAAAGCCTATGGTCTGGCTGGCCTACGGATTGGCGTGTTGACCGGAAACGTTGAGCAGATGCGCATGGTGCGCCACGCGAGTTCGCCCTACAACGTGAATTCGGTCGCGCTGGCGTGCCTGCCGGATGCCCTCGCCGATGGTGAATATGTACAGCAATATGTGCATGAAGTAGTGAACGGGCGCGACCTGTTCGAAAAAGAGTTGAAGTCTCGCGGAATTAAGTTTTGGCCCAGCCGCGCAAACTTTGTGCTGATGCATATTGGCCCGAATATTCCTGCGTTTATTGCTGCGATGCGCACGCGAGGAATATTAGTGAGAGACCGCTCCAGCGACCATGGATGTGAAGGTTGCGTCCGCATCACGCTGGGTAGCACGGCAC
The DNA here is from genome assembly GCA_041166845.1 of Acidobacteriaceae bacterium. Classification (GTDB taxonomy): domain Bacteria; phylum Acidobacteriota; class Terriglobia; order Terriglobales; family Acidobacteriaceae; genus JALYIM01. The sequence continues at coordinate 5,889 of JBEEGK010000061.1, read as the reverse complement.
AGACTGAGCAGCTTCTTAAGGCGCTCGGCGAAGTGGCAGGCGAGATTGGGATTCCGCAAAAGGCGGGCGCGTGAGAAAAGCCGAGATCCATCGCGCCACTAAAGAGACCGACATTCGCATTGACCTGACCATCGAGGGCAAGGGCCGATTTAAGGTTTCAACCGGAATCCGATTTTTCGATCACATGCTGGAGCTGTTCGCGCACCACGGGGCGTTCGATCTCGATTTGCACGCGCGTGGCGATTTGGACGTTGACCAGCATCACACCGTGGAAGATGTCGGCATCGGACTGGGACAGGCGTTCGCCGACGCACTGGGTAAGAAGCGCGGCATTTTGCGGGCGGGATATTTTCTGATGCCCATGGACGAGACTCTGGGACTAGCGGCGGTGGATTTTTCCGGACGCACGGCCGCCGTAATTGACACCAAAGTGAAAGCGCGGCTGGTGGGCGATTTGCAGTCCGAACTGGTTGTGGATTTCTTCGAGGGCTTCGCTCGAGGCGCGCATGCGAATGTCCACGTGCGAGTGATGTATGGCCGATCAAACCACCATAAGATTGAAGCTCTGTTCAAGGCATTCGCCCGTGCGTTGCGAGCAGCCTGCTGGCGTGATCGGCAGATGGCTCGTTTGTTGCCCAGCACCAAGGGGCTTCTGTAAATGATCGCAATCGTCGACTACGGTGCTGGGAATTTAACGTCCGTGAAAAAAGCGGTGGACTATGTTGGGGCGGAATCAATTATCACTACTTCACCCGAAGCGGTCGCTCGCGCATCAAAGATTCTCCTTCCCGGCGTGGGGAACTTCGCCTCCACGAAGATTTTAGGGGAGACTGGGATGAGCGCTGCAATTGCGGACGCCATCACGCGAGGCGTTCCTTTTCTTGGCATCTGCCTCGGCTTGCAATGGATGCTGCGGTCGAGCCAAGAGGCTCTGGACGCAAGCGGACTCGGAATCTGGCCAGTCGAGTGCGAACGCTTCCCTGCCTGCGTGAAGTCGCCACACGTTGGATGGAACCAGATTCAAATTCGCAACGGTTCCTCTCGTATTTTGAAGGGCATCAAGGACGGATCGTTTTTTTATTTCACACATTCGTTTCGAGTCCCCGCGCTCGACGCAACCACGGCGGAATGCGAGTACGGCGGCAGGTTTTCCGCAGTGGTTGAGCAGGGCAATGTATTCGGGGTGCAATTCCATCCTGAAAAATCAGGGCCCGCGGGATTGAAGTTAGTGGAAAACTTTTGCACGCTCTGATAACCGGACGAACTCGGACACTGTTAAGAGACGTATGCTGACAAAACGCATTATCGCTTGCCTCGACGTGGATGCCGGACGTGTCGTGAAAGGAATTCAGTTTCTCAATTTGCGCGATGCGGGAGATCCCGCCGAACTCGCCGCCGCACATAGCGAGGCGGGCGCGGACGAAATTGTCCTGCTCGACATACTCGCAACGCATGAGCGTCGTTCGACCTTGCTGGACACCGTGCGCAGAACAGCGCGCCAGTTATTTATCCCTTTCACGGTGGGCGGAGGCATTCGCTCGCTAGCAGACGCGGGCGCGATCTTCGACGCAGGCGCGGACAAGATCAGCATCAACTCCGCTGCCCTTGCCGACCCTGCGTTGATCACTGACATCGCCAACCGATTTGGTTCTCAGGCAGTCATAGTTGCCGTTGACGCCAAGCGAGTGAACGGAGGCTTCCAGGCATTTACAGCAGGAGGACGGAAATCCTCTGGGAAAGACGCTGTGGAGTGGGCCAAAGAAGCGGAGCGTCGCGGCGCCGGTGAAATTCTTGTTACCTCAATGGACCGCGACGGAACCAGAGAAGGCTTCGATTGTGAGCTGACGCGAGCGATTACGGAGAACGTGCGAATTCCGGTGATCGCATCAGGGGGAGCGGGCAGCGCCAAGGATTTCGTTGAACTCTTTCGCCAAGAGGCTGCCGATGCGGCGCTTGCCGCCTCCATCTTTCATTTCGATCCGGTCGAGGCGGGCCAGGCGAGCGGCGCACTCGCACACTTGAAGCAGCAACTTCTCGCCGCCGGAATTTCCGTGAGGTGGCCTTGCTGATTCCCTCGATTGATTTGATGGACGGGAAGATCGTTCAATTGGTGCAGGGTTCGAAGAAAGCCCTTGAGTTTGATGACTTCGAAGAATGGATCGAGCGTTTCTCTGGTTTCCCTGTTGTTCAGCTGATTGACCTCGACGCCGCCATGGGAAGCGCCGACAATCGCGCGGTACTACAGAAATTTATCACCCGACTTCCCTGCCAGGTCGGTGGGGGGATTCGATCCATCGAACGCGGGCGTGAACTTTTGGAGATGGGCGCCAGACGAGTAATCCTGGGTTCGTCTTTGATTGCCAACGGCGAGATTAATGTCTCGTTTGCCGATGAGATCTCCTCTGCACTAGGCCCGGAGAAACTAGTCTTCGCGGTAGATGCCAAGCAGGGCAAAGTCGCCATCCGCGGCTGGCGCGAGTTCACGACAATTACGCCAGTCGCTGCGATTGCAGCCTTGCAGCGATGGTGTGACACATTTCTTTACACCCATATAGATACCGAGGGATTAATGAAGGGCATACCACTCGAGGTCGTCCGCTTGTTGCGTCGGGCAACCTCCAAAAGCCTGATTGTCGCGGGAGGAATTTCGTCGAATGAAGAAATAGACGAGCTCGATGCCATGGGGGTGGACGCAGTCGTCGGCATGGCGCTCTATTTAGGAAAACTTCAGGCCGCTGGAACTTGGAGATCCGAAACGACAGAGAGTTTTTCTCAGTAAATCAGTTTCAACGAAAACTGAATCTGCCGCGATGGCCCCGCAGTTTTGCTGATGAGCCCGAAGCCACTGCCACGCACGATATTGGATGGCAATCCGAAATTCACCAGATTGAAGACGTTAAAAAACTCTGCTCGAAATTCCACCGTGCCAAGTTCCGACTTTCCACTTCGTCCGAAGGGCGTGTCTTTAATCAAAGCGATGTCGTAATCCTGAAAGCTCGGGCCGCGAAAGGTGTCACGCCCCAGAGTTCCAAAACGGCCGCGATTGGGGCCTGTGCCTCCGGGGACCCCGATCGGAATATTAAAGAATGAGGCATTGTTCGCGCCCAGACCGAAATAATCCTCACGCACATTGCGGCCCGTGGAGAGATGCGGCTTCGAGATGAGATCGGGACGGTCTGCACCTCCAGCGCCCGCGCCAGTTTGCTGTACTCCCGAGAAGACTGTGAATGGCGGACCACTGGTCAGAGTTGTGATATTCAGAAACTGCCATCCAGCAGTTAGCGTTCTACCTAACGGTCGAAGGAAACTCACACGATCAATTGGCAGAAGTTGAATCACGCTGACGGTCAGCACGTGCGTAACATCGAATGTGGATGGTCCCTTCTCGGCGGACGGGTCCCATGGATTTTGCGGCGTGGTTTGGAGAATCACGCCCCCATTGCCCAGCAGACTACTCAAAACTGCGCTGGTGTCGTCAATGGATTTTGAGTACGTGTAACTGGCTTGAATGCCCAGGCCTGCTCGCGGAGAGTTCTTGCTCACACTGGTTTGCAACGAGTGATAACTGGAATGGGCGCCGCTTGACATCACCAATTCCGGCCCCAACCCCCCGGTGGGATTGCCTGAGGAACTGAACTGAGTGAAGGGAGCAAAGGCCGGGTCTGCCCCGCCATAACTATTGGGATAGTAGACCCTCGCGAGATGAATGCCCGCGGTTGCGACGTAAGAAGCAGTCAGCTTCACATCGTGGAAGTCGTGATCAAGGCCGGCAGTCCAGCTTCCGATATAGCCGTTACGGAAGTCGCGGGCAATGCCTATCACAGTCAGCAACTGAAACTGATGTCCGGGAGTCAATGCGGTCAGGTCGTTTTCAAGACGCTGCAAATCCATCTGGGTGTTCGCAGGAACGGCGGCTGTGTCGCCAGTGCCAAAAACAGGCTGTCCCTGAATCGTGTAGGCGGTAGGCAACTGTAGCGACACAACTGAATTCTGAAATGGAACGGGCGCGCCCGGCGCAGCGCTTACAAAGGGAGAAAGTGTGAAAGGTATGGCTGCGGTAAGAAAATTATCCTGCCATAAGTTTGGAAGAATCGTTGCGATGGATCCGCCAGCGTGCAACGTGGTGTGGCTACCTAACGCGTAGTCCATTGCCAATCGGGGGCCCCAACCATTCCAATCCTTTTTGTAGGGCGGCTGCGGATTTACTACGAAAATCTGCTTCGCAGCCGGATCACGGTAGGAAACAGGCTTACCGTTTCCTCCGAAGAACTCGGGCAGAGATGTGCGCTTGGTGGCTTCGTGAATCTGGGTATTAAGTTCGTAGCGCAATCCGTAATTCAGGGTTAAGCGAGAGTTCGCTTTCCACGTATCCTGAAAATAAAAGTTGTATGCCTCACGTCGTACCCCGGCGGCGTCGAACTTATTGCCAATAGGAGTAACACTCGCGGCCCCGGTCACACTATAAGAATACGGTGTGGCTGTAAGGAAGCCGGTCAACGCGTCTGGCAGTGGATCACCGGGCTGAATGTCATGCTGGCCGCTAGCCGAAGCGATTAGGACTGGCGAGTATGCCGTACCACCGCCGAACGAATAACTGCCATTCGGATTGGTACCGAAAATCGTCGTGTCGCGATTGAGACGGATTTCGGTTCCCCATTTGAATACGTGGGAGCCGTGGGTTGCGGCCATGTCATGTTTGAGCTGAATCAAACTTCCGTAGCTTCCATAAATCGAGCCGCCCGCAGAGTTGAAGTTTTCATAAAGGCCATCACCAAAATTGATCGCCGGTTGAGTGTGGTTGTCGGCCGGAAAAAACGGCGTGCTCCGGATGTATCCCACCGAAGTGTCCGACGTGAGGTGGGGCGTAAGCGAGCGCGAGTACTTCACCTCCGCATTCCTTTGGTGATCGAAGAACTGCACTCCGAAAGTGGGGTCAATCGCCGTCTGGTCTGGATTCGTAAGCGGACCGGTGACCTGATTCAAACTGAAGCGGGTAAGTAGAGTGGCTTTGTCCGAAAGATGATGATCTACGCGTATGGAAACCTGGTCTGTGCGGGTATACACCTTTGAAGATGTAGCGTAGGTGCGCGCACCGTAGGGGCCTTGAGGATTGTTAGGTAGAGGGTAGCGCGCCAGCACAGGCAAAATTGCGGTATTTACCGGGACAGTGAGTGTATCGCCGGGAAATGTTGTGGTGTCAATGCCCTGACGTTCCGCGGGCGTAGGCACGGGAAAAACCTGCGTGGTCCCAAGCACCTGGCGAAACCCTTGATACTCGCCGAAATAGTAAGTGTGATCGCGCCCGTTATAGATGTGCGGAATCACAAGGGGACCGCCGTTAGTAAAACCGAATTCATTGCGGACGAAAGGCGGGATGCGGCGATGGTCCGTCGCATTTTGATGATCGAAATAATTGCGAGCATCGAACGCTGCGTTACGGACAAATTCGAAGAAGCTGCCATGAACCTGATTCGTGCCGGACTTGCTCACGACGTTTGTATAGCTCGCTGCGCCGTGACCGATCTCGGCTAGCAGCACTCCGGAACTTGACTGCACTTCCTGGATTGCATCCACGTTGAAATTGGAAAATGTAGCACCGCCAAGTTCGGGATCGGTGGTATCAACCCCATCAATCGCAAAAACAGTCGCGGAGCCACGTTGCCCGTTGACTGCAAACTGCTGGGTAAAATTGGCCGCGCCGTTAGCGTCCGTCATGGTACCCGCCGCGAGCAAGAGCAACTTGCTAAAGTCGCGGGAATTCAGCGGAAGGCTTGAGACTTCTCCGCTGGAAAGGCGCTCGCCTCCACTCGCCTGAGAAGATGAAGCTTGGTTCCTGGCGACTAATCGCAGCTCATTTACTGCTTGAGAAATTTCGACCTCAACGTACTG
>JBEEGK010000060.1:0-2765 GCA_041166845.1 Acidobacteriaceae bacterium | reverse complement strand
GGTTTTCACGGGATTAATCATGAATACTGCGCGCACCGGGTAGCGCGGCTGATGGGGAAAGAGATCTCATCGCTGAAAATTATCAGTTGCCATTTGGGAAGTGGGTGTTCGCTGGCCGCAGTGAAAGGCGGGGAGAGCGTGGCCACCACCATGGGATTCACTCCCATGGAAGGTTTAATGATGGGCACGAGGTCGGGCTCGGTTGACCCCGGAATTTTGACACACCTGATGCGCTCAGGGAATGTGAAAGCGGAGCACCTCGACGAGACGTTAAATCACAACTCGGGTTTGTTGGGAATTTCTGGAGTTTCAAGTGATATGCGCGACATCCTGGAAGCCATTGGTTCGGGCAATCAGCGAGCGAAGCTCGCATTCGATATGTTCGTGCACCGACTGCAAGCAGGGATCGGCGCTATGACCGCGTCCTTGGCCGGTTTGGACGCCTTGGTTTTCACTGCCGGGATTGGAGAAAACTCTGCGGAAGTGCGCCTGGCAACGTGTGAAAAGCTGAGCTTCCTCGGAGTGCAATTGGATAAGGAAAAGAATTCGAACGCGAAGACCGATGTCTGCATTTCGCATGAGAACTCCCCCGTCTCGACCTTTGTCATCAATGCACAAGAAGAGTGGAGCATTGCTCAGGCGTGTGCGCGACTTGTCCAAGGTGAATGACTAACCCAGGTTGCGATAATGGTTGGCTGAACACCTAACCGGATTCTGGAAGGAGAAATTTACTCATATTGGGAATCCTACCTAAAAACGGATTGGGAGGCCGATGAACTCTAGGTTTCCCATTGGATGGAATCCGACGACATGGCCATGGATGTTTTATGTGTGGCTGGCGATCGTCGTGGCGGGACGGCTGCTTCCGTTCTGGAGATGGCTTCAGCGCAGGAGGGCTTCCGAGTGGCCAGTCGCACAGGGGCATATTCAGTCAGTTGAAGTTGTGAAGCCCCAATTTTCCCTTATTGCGGCCCGCGGCTCTTACGTCGCGAAGCTCGCGTACTTCTATTCAATTGCCGGGACAGTCTACTCGGGGCAGTATAAGCGCGGGTTAGCGACTAAAAGGGAGGCCGAGGAGTTTGTTCGTGATCTAACGGAAAAGCCTATCGCAGTCCACTACAACTCGAACGCACCTTCCCGTTCGGCGGTGCTAGCTCCCGATGTCGAGGATCTGCTGCAACGCCGCGCTCTCGCTACATCGTTTGCGACGGAAAACTCAGTTCCGGAGTGGGTCAGGCCTTTTCTTTGGTTTTTTATTTGCCTTTCCGCAATTGGTTTCGTCTTGAGCTTGTGGGTACATTTTGGCGCGGTTATGGGACGCCGGGTTGTCCCAGAGAGTTTTTTCTGGATGCTGCATGTCGGAATTTTTGTCGTATGGTTCCCCGCCGTATTCGTGGGACAGCGGATTGTGGGAAACATGAATCGGAAAGACTTCTGGAAAGTTGTGTTGAAGGGTTCTCACGATTTCCTTCGCTACATGGTCTACGCATTTGGGGGGTATGCGGCGATCAACTTCTTTTTGTTTATGAGTAAGGCACCGAATGGAGGTGGCGGAGCCAATCCACCAGCAGTTGTGTGGCGAGGATTCTCCGGCCACTGGATGGCATTTTACGCCGCCGCCTTTGCAATTTTGTACTCGGCTGCACAAACCTCCAACACGACCGCTCGCTACATAAATGGGCACGTCGCATCGGAGAACGGTGTTTATTGCACACGATGTGGTCAACCTGTTGTACGGCCGATAAATTAAACACACTCCTCACTGAGCCCCGCTCTCGCAAAATATCTCAAGGCTGGTAAACAGGCTGTAAACCGTCACGCAAAATGACACTCCGTGCGAATCCAATAAGGTCCGAACAACTGCGGCGTATACTCAGGGCGATATCGGTTCCAATAAAGGGGAGTAGACATGGCCACAAGCTTGTTGAAATCAACGATACGGACCTTGATCGCATTTTCGATTCTAAGTTTGCCGCTCGCCGCTCATGCGGCTGATGATGCTGCAACATTATTTAAAGCAAAATGCAGCTTGTGCCACGGAGCCGATGGAAGCGGGAACACTTCCGTTGGCAAGAAGATGAGCGCTCCTGATCTGCGCACGGCTGATGTACAGAAGCAGTCCGACAAGCAGCTTGCGGAATATATCGCGAACGGGAAGGGGAAGAAGATGCCTCCGTTCAAGAACTCGCTGAAAGAAGATCAGATCGAACAACTGGTCGCGTACATCCGCGAGCTCGGGAAGAAATGAACGCTTCTTCCGAGCTTGAGAATTCACCAGCCCCACCACGCCGAAGTTTTTTAGCAGCATTGCTTGCTGCTGGATCAGCGGGAGTCGGCCTCTTGCTGGCCGTACCAGTTGTGAGATTTGTTTTGCATCCTGTGCTGGAGAAGACGACAGAAAAATCCTGGTCGGAAGTGGGCAATGTATCCGATTTCCAGTTTGCAACTGCGCCGGTCAAAAAACTGGTGCAGATTGAACAACTGGATGGCTGGCGCCGGACGGTGCTGGAAAAGCCTGTCTACGTTGTAAAAAACTCGTCCGGTCAGCTTACTGTCCTTTCTGCTGTATGCACTCATCTAGGATGCACGGTCCCCTGGGTCGGAGAACAAAAGAAATTTATCTGCCCTTGCCATAAGGGAATGTTCAGTCTCGAAGGCAAATTGCTGGGTGGTCCACCGCCGCGAGATATGGACGTTCTTCCCATGCGGGTCGAAGACGGAGTCCTCAAAGTACAGTATCAATTCTTCCGTCAGCTCATCCCCAA
>JBEEGK010000059.1:0-9970 GCA_041166845.1 Acidobacteriaceae bacterium | reverse complement strand
GGACGGAACGATGTTTACGCTTGAGTCAATGCGATCCGAGCATCTTAGCTCTATGATTGCGAAATGAGACGGCTTTCGTACGCACTCGTCAACTTGCTGGTGTGCGCGGCCATTTGCTCCCCGGCCGCTGCGCAATGGATTAGCAAGCAGACAGGCTGCTACGCGGATTCGATTATCGCAAATCCCAACCGCCCTACGGTCGCGAATCCTGCTGATATTACGCAGTACGGGGTCTTGGAGTTGGAATATGGCTGGGACCGCCAGTGGCCCGAAGCGGGTGTTCGGCAGGCATCTTTCGGCGGCCTTTTGAAGTTCGGGTTGCTGTGCGACGTTGAGTTGCGGTGGAACACAACCTCATTCCTCTCTCAAACTGACGCAAGTGGCACGCACCGGACGTTCGGGGACAACTGGCTTGGACCACAGGTCCGTGTCTATAAACAAACGAAACTGGTCCCGTCTTTGGCATTCAGTTACGCGGTCAAAATTCCGTCGGCCAGTACTGTAGGGGGACTGGGATCTGGGAGAGTGGACCACGCATTCACTCTCTTGGCGAGCAAGGACATCGCAAAATTTCATTTCGACTTCAACGCCACCGAATTCCTAATTGGACGCTCCAACGCAGGTTTCGACACTAATCAGCAACTGAATCTGACGTTCGCTCATGCGCTCTACAAGGGGTTGCAGTTCACAGGCGAATTCTACGGCCACACTCAGCTGAATCAGACTACGCCGGGGTTCGCGTCCTCGCTGTGGGCTCTGACTTATACCCTGACTCCGAGGCTGGTCATTGACGGCGGGTTTGAAGCAGGGCTAACTTCCGGCGGACCGCATCGGCACGCTTTTGCCGGGATTACATACTCGATCTCCAATCTTTATGCCGGACGTCGCGAAAAGCGACTGCACACCTCCGGGAAATATCAGACGCGCGAAGATTGATTAGTTCCCAATGTTGATTATTCTCGACCTGTGCAGCGGGTCCGCACCGTCTGGGAACTCCCTCCCATATAATGTGGCAGCCGCGCCACTCCATGCTGCGACCCGACTTCAAAGAATTCTCGCGCCTTGCCCGTACTGCCTCCCTGGTTCCGGTGGTGAAATCCGTAGCTGCGGATCTGCTGACTCCCGTCTCCGCTTTTCTGGCGATTGCCGGCAATGAACCGAATGCCTTCCTGCTCGAATCGGTGGAACGTGGAGAGCAAATTGGACGCTTCACATTCCTCGGCGCCCGTCCCTACATGCAGCTGCGATCACGCGGAGAGGTGATCGAAGTGTTGCGCGGGAAAAAGACCGTGCAGCGGCGCGGCAACATTTTGAACCTGGTCAAGGAGTTGCTGCGCGAGCATCGTCCGGCAACTTTTCCCGGATTGCCTCCCTTCACGGCAGGCGCAGTCGGATATTTCGCCTACGACGGCGTGCGCCAACTGGAGAACATTGGCGAACATGCGAAGTCGGATCTTTCCGTGCCTGATTGCGTGATGATGTTTTTCGATCGCGTGCTGGCATTCGATCATTTGAGACACCAGATTCACATTGTCGCCACCGCAGACGTCTCCCGCGAGACTCCGCGCCAGGCGTATGAGCGTGCCGTTCGCGACATCGCAGTCATCGAGAAAAAGCTGGCAGCTGGTCTTCGTCCTGCTCAGTGGCACAGAGAAAGAACGAGCTCAGCCCAGTCATCCGGCAAAACGTCCGCTAAGTTAAAAGTGCATGCGGGAACCAGCCGCCAGCGTTTCAGTAATTCGGTGGAACGCGCCAAGGAATACATCGCGGCTGGAGACATTTTCCAGGTCGTGCTTTCGCAGCGCCTCGATTTCGTCCCTGCGGTTGCGCCCTTCGACATTTACCGTTCTCTTCGCACCGTGAATCCTTCTCCGTACATGTATTACCTGCGCATGGGCGAGTCTCACGTGCTGGGCTCATCTCCCGAGATGCTGGTGCGGGTAAGCGGACGCAAGTTGGAATATCGTCCAATAGCAGGGACCCATCCGCGAGGCCGCGATGAGGCTGAAGATTCGCAGCTCGAACAGAAAATGCTGCATGACGAAAAGGAACGCGCCGAGCACGTGATGCTCGTTGATCTCGGACGCAATGATTTGGGAAGAGTCAGCGAATACGGCTCGGTCAAGGTGAAAGACCTGATGTATGTGGAGAGGTATTCCCACGTTATGCATCTGGTGTCGGCGCTCGAAGGAAAATTACGCGATGGACTCGACGCGCTCGATGCTTTCGCGGCGTGTTTCCCCGCAGGCACGTTGACGGGAGCGCCTAAAGTGCGTGCCATGCAAATCATCGAAGAACTGGAGCCAGTGCGTCGCGGCCTATATGGCGGCTCAGTTCTTTATGCGGATTTCGCCGGCAATCTCGACTCATGCATCGCAATTCGGACGATGTTGATGCAGGGCAAAAAAGCTTACCTGCAATCGGGGGCGGGCATTGTCGCCGACTCCGTCGCTGCCAGTGAATTCCAGGAATGCATGAACAAGGCGCAAGCACTCTTGCGGGCAGTAGAAGCCGCGCGCAACAAAGACTGAAGCGGGCGAACTGAGTACAAAAGACCGGTACTATATTTTCAGGAAGTTGCCGATCAGTTTCTTGCCATCGCGGGTGAGCACGCTTTCCGGATGGAATTGCACACCCTCCACCGGAAGATGCCGATGGCGAAGGCCCATGATGATTCGAGACCCGTCTGTGTCGTTGGCAAATGCACTAACTTCCAAGTCGGGCGGCAAGTTATCTTCTTTCACAATCAGGGAATGATAGCGGGTGGCAGTCATTGGCGAGGTTAGTCCCGCGAAAATGGTACGGCCATCGTGCTCTACTTCGCTGGTCTTGCCATGCATCAGGTTCGGCGCTCTGACAACTTTCCCGCCAAAAGCCTCGCCAATTGCCTGATGCCCGAGGCACACACCCAGCAGCGGCACTTTCCCGGCGAAATATCTGATCAGTTCGACACTGATTCCTGCCTCGCTGGGCGTGCAGGGGCCAGGTGAGATTAGAATTTTTTCAGGGCGCATCTTCTCGATCTCATTCAAACTCACCTGATCGTTGCGCCGCACCACAACTTCCTCGCCCAGTTCCCCAAGATATTGCACGAGGTTATAGGTGAAGGAATCGTAGTTATCGAGTACGAAAATCATGGTTCAGTTGATATCTGCGGGGATTCGAGGCCCCTTTTAGAGTATATGAAAACGCTAATTAATAAGGGACGCCCCCGCAGTACGGCCTTGACAGGCTGGACACAAAACGCCATGCTACAAACCGCGAAGGAAGGTGCATGGCCGAGGCCCAACAGGATAAACGATCTACTCGCAGGTTTGCTCTGCGGCTGCCAGTAACGGTCAGTGCGCCCGCCGATGGCTTGCCTGAGCAGGCCGCCCAGACACGCGATGTGAGCGCTCGCGGAATCTGTTTTTATGTGGACTCAGCGATAGCCGCGGGATCCGCCATCGAATTCACGCTTACCTTGCCTCCGGAGATCACTTTGACGGAGAGCATTCGTGTAAGTTGCAAGGGTAAAGTAGTTCGCGTGGACGAAGGGAATCCCTCCGGCAAACTGGCCGTCGCGGCAGTAATTGATGAATACGAGTTCCTCTCGGAACCGTAAGCCGGATTTGAAGTCCCTCATTGGCTAAGGCCGCACAGATTCATTGTCATACGCCCCTTGTTATCCTTCTCATGCTCGCGGGTGGATGTTATTGTTTGTTTAAGCGTGTTCAAATGATGCCCCCCTCTGCCCGAATCTTCGCATTGCTGCTTTTCCTGATGGCGGAGAACCTCGTTTTCGGCGCAAGCGAACGTCTGATTCTCATCAAATCCGTCAGTGTTAAATTGGAAAATGGCGAGCCCGTAGTCGAGATTGTGGCCAACGCACCGGTGATTCCTGCCATTCAAAAGCTTGAGGGACCGCCGAGGCTGTTTATTGACCTCCCGAATGCGAAATTCGCGTTAAAAAATAAGCGTCCTGCTTTCAACAATGAGCAGATCAGCGCGATACAGACCGAGCAGTTGCAAGGCACCGACAAACCGGCTGTCGCGCGCGTGACGCTTGATCTGGTGCGTGCCAGCAGTTACACCTGGGATGCCGCCGGCAATCGCCTGCTCATTCATCTGCGTCCTGAAGCGCCATCGCAAGCCAATTCTGAGCAACCCTCGGCGCCGCCGACGGTTACCGGCTTCAGTCGCGCAGACTCGCCCATGCCAATCCCCATCAGCACGGGCAATCGGGGCGAGCTAATTCTTGCCGACAGCGGCATTGCCGCAGGATCACTCATTACCGCCGGCGACGAAACTGCAGTTCTGAGCGTGCGGCACGGCGGGGAACTGCGCGTCTGCCCCAGAACCACAGTCTCGGTGACTTCCTCCTCTAACGGACAAGCTCTGATGTTGGGCATGAGTTCGGGTGCCCTGGAAGCAAATTACAAATTGCAGAGTGCTGCCGACTCAGTCCTCACGCCGGACTTTCGCATTGTGATGACGGGCCCTGGCGATTTTCACTACGCCATCAGTAACGATTCTCGCGGCACCACATGTGTGCGTGCATTGCCTGGAAACTCGGTTTCGGTAGTCGTCTCCGAGTTAATCGGGGACGGAACCCGCCAGGTAAAACCAAGCGAACAGATCGTGTTTCGCGACGGACGTCTCGACACCTTTGATTCCAACTTGCCCGCAGATTGCGGGTGTCCACCGGCAAGCGTCCCCATGAGACGCGCCGCCGGGCCTAGCGGGCAGGTGATTGCCCAATCGCAGTTGCCCGAGAAAATGAATCTCTCGCGCCAGGACTCGTCTGCTCTGAGTTCCGCCCGAACCGATCAAGCAGAGAAGTCTGCCTCTGATGCGTCGCATGCGAACGCTGTCTCGAAGCCCGATGAAAGCGCAACTTTGCCCTCAATCAAGCCGAACGAAGTTCGAGTGCAGGTGGAGGCGCCATTCGTTTTCCGTGGAGACGATAACCGGAATTCGCAGCCCGCGCCCACCTTGACTCCCGAAGTTGCCAGCGCGCCACCCAGCGCGCCCGCAAGAGTTGATCCCGCTCCGGTTGCAGCACTTCCTCCCGAGCCGGACCCTCCCAACGATTCGCCCAAAACCCGCAAGCCACATCGTGGTTTCTTCGGCAAAGTGAAAGGTTTTTTCTCGACCGTCTTTCATTAGCTGGAAATTTCCCAAATAACTTCAAGTCCGTTAAAATGAGTAGTTTGATTATCTGAATGCGGCGCAGGATGTAGGTCCCGAAAGCCGCGAACCACCCCGCTACCAGGAGATTCATTCATTAATGTCTATCCCCGCAACCCAGCTACGCCCCGGCATGATCATCAAGCACAACAATGATCTGCATTCCGTTTTCAGCGTCGAGCACCGCACGCCCGGAAACCTGCGCGCTTTTATTCAGGCGAAGCTGCGCAATCTTCGTACCGGAGCAATGTTCGAACACCGCTTTCGGTCCCCCGATCCGATTGAGAAAGTCAATGTGGATGAAGTTGACATGCAGTTTCTCTACAGCGATGGCGACAGCTATTACTTCATGGACACGTCCAACTACGAGCAGACGCACCTGACGCGCGAGATTCTAGGAGATGCGGTCGAATACCTGATCCCGAACCTTGAAATCAAGGTTGAGTTTTTTGACGGCAAAGCGGTGGGAATCGAACTTCCGCAAACTGTTGAGCTCACGGTTGTGGAAACCGAACCCGGATTGAAGAGTGCGACGGCCTCAAGCGTGACCAAACCTGCGAAAACCGAGACTGGGCTTATTGTGCAGGTTCCTCCGTTCATCAATGAAGGAGAGAAAATTCGGGTGGACACCTCCGAAGGGGCCTATCTTTCTCGCGCTTGATTCTGTTCAGTATTTGTCGTCAAAAGGTTGGAAGCTTCACTTCTGTTTGGATGGTAGGCTCGAACAGTTTGCAAAAATGGAATCAGCGTCACATCAAATCAGAGCGCGCCGATTTCTAGTGCGTGGGCGAGTGCAGGGAGTCGGCTTCCGGTGGTTTGTAGAGCGGGAAGCGCACGTCCTCGGCATCGCAGGATGGGTCCGCAATAATGCCGATGCCAGCGTAGAGGTATTGGCGATGGGAACGCCCGAGCAGATCTCCAACCTTCGCTCGCAGTTACAACGAGGACCCCGCGCCGCGCGGGTTGACCAGGTAGAGGAGTTCGATGCCAAGCCTGTAGCGGGTCTAACAAAATTTCGTATTGAAGGAGCTTGGTAAATGTTGAGCAACACTGCGTCCCGTCCAGACAGAGTTAATTGCGAGCCGCTTAAGGCGCTTATCCGCGAAATCCCCGATTTCCCCAAGCCTGGCATTCTTTTCTATGACATCACCACCCTGTTGAAGGACAAGCTCGGCTTCGCGACTCTGATTGACGCTCTGGCTGAACATTACATCGGTAAAGAAGTGGACTTAATTCTTGGAATGGAAGCGCGCGGCTTCATTTTTGCTCCCGCGCTCGCCTACCGTCTCAACGCAGGATTTGTGCCGGTGCGAAAGCCAGGGAAACTTCCGGCTGCGACTGCCAAATTTAATTATTCGCTCGAGTATGGAAGTAACACCTTGGAAATCCACAAAGATGCCATCCAGAAGGGCCAGCGTGTTCTCATCGTGGACGACTTGCTCGCTACTGGTGGCACCGCACAGGCAACTACTGCGCTGGCATCTTCTTTGGGCGCAGAGGTTGCAGGACTGGCATTCGTCGTGGAACTTGATTTTCTCAAAGGCCGCGAGAAATTGGCGGGATACGACGTGTTCTCGTTGCTGCGCTACGCCAGATAGCTAGTGCGTCAGATGGGAAATGGCGGCAGCGATTGCGCTCCAGCTAGCAGCGCTGATAGAGCAAATGGCCACAGTCGCGAGGATCGCATCCCAGTTAAGACGTTCGGCCCAACTTTCGCCCAGTTTGCGGCCACGAAAATTGTGTTCGCGCGTCCAACCCCTTTTCGAATTGATCGAGCAATCGTTCATACCGAAATACCTGCAAACGGGGTGCCAGTAACCTTCTCTGACGTTTTCCCTTGCTACCTAATGAGATGCGCCGGCGCGGTAAAGGTAGCAACTCAGCATTGAGAAAAAATAATGCCCACGTGACTTTTCTTTCTTTCCTAATAGGTTTCCACGTTCAAACTAAAGGGTTTGCAGTAGGCGCAATCGAGGAAACCACCAACTCTTCTTCCTTGGCAAGGTAGCTTTTTCTGCGGAACCAGTCCTGCATCGCTGCCTGTAAATCGGCCAAAGGCACATTGGTGCCGACTTCCATCAATCCGTCCGCTATCGGAAGGGTGTCATCAAAGGCTGTCGCGTTGGTGAAATTTCTCATGGAAAAGCTGTCGAGCCATTTCATTGGACAAAGCACGCGATTCCCGTTGTGCTGGTATTGCACGCGAATGCGGCGGGCGAACATAAATGGAATGGGATTTTAACCGGCGTGCGTCCGCCAGAAGACACACGAGCAATAAAAGGTCCGGGGGACTACTGCGCTGCGGGTGACGGCGGCGTTGGCGCGGCATTGGGCGCCGCATCCCCAGTATTCACTAGATCTTTCAATTCTTTGCTGGGTTTAAAGAACGGAATTTTCTTTGCCGGAACTTCAACCCTCTCCCCGGTCTTGGGATTGCGGCCAACTCGAGGCTTGCGCTGGCGGGTTCGAAAACTGCCAAAACCTCTGATCTCAATTTTATCGCCGACTCGCAGGGAGCGCACCACACTGTCGAAAATCGTCTCAACGATGACTTCACTATCTTTGCGGGTTAATTCCGCCAGGCGCGAAACTTCATCAATCAAATCGGCTTTCGTCATACGTCTCGTCGCTCCATTCTCGTAAATGAATTCCGCATCAAAGCGCCTCCAGGCAGCAAGTCCCACTGCACGATCCGTATAACCTTCTCAAATTTCAGGGGTTGTGCGCAAGTGGCATCTTCGAGGAAACTCTGGTGCAAGACATTCAGAGCTGAGTTCTCGCCCAACTACCTCCACAGGTAATAAAAACCGGTTTGCTGCTCCAGCAATTTGGCTTTGGTAGGCAAGTACTCGGAAATGTCTCCAAATAGCAGGTCGAGCAGCGTCTTGCGATCGGTTTCCGGATGCACCAGCACTGGCTTTCCGGAAATATGCACCGACTTGGCAGTGTCGTCCACAGCCGTCTGGAAGTCGCCTAACTGGTCAATGAGGTGAAGGGACAATGCCTGCTCGCCGGTCCAAACTTTTCCGTCGGCGATGGAACGGATGTCTTCCGTTTTCGCCTTTCGTCCCTCTGCCACCGCCTGAATGAATTGGGTGTGCATGTTGTCAATCAACGACTGCATGTATTTCTGCTCAGCCGGAGTCATTTCGCGAGTCGGCGATCCAGTGTCTTTGAATTCTCCCGCCTTCATGGTAATCGGCTTAAGCTTGGCCCAGCGCAGCAAGTCGCCATAATTCACCCACTCGGCGATGACGCCGATGGATCCCACAATGCTGCCATTATCAGCGTAGATTTTGTTAGTAGCGGACGAAACGTAATAAGCTCCGCTGGCTCCCACTGTCTCGATCGCGGCTACGATGCGCTTGTGTTTCTCATCGCGCACGCGCTTGACCTCACGATAAATCTCTTCGGACGCCGCGACGCCTCCCCCCGGCGAATTCACGTGGAGGATGATGGCCTTGATGGAGTCGTCATCCGCGAACTTCTTGAGTTGGTCCACTACGGTCTTGGGTTGCAGAATGACGCCTTCGAGGTCCACTACGCCGATCTTGTCGCCAAATCCGTGGAGCCCAGCACTTTGGCCACCGCCGGCGTGCAAAGTCACATAGACAAGCGTGAATACAGCGAGCACGAAGAGGAAGAAAGCTCCTCCCCCGATCAATATCCAAAGCAAGGTGCGCGAAGTTCGAGGTTCAGCCATAGAAGTGCGAGTAGTTTAGCACTGAGAGCGCTAGCCAGATGGGTTTCAGCCGTTGAGCTGCGGTTGGGGCTCCCTCAGTGCATGATGAAATTACTAGGGCTGCGCTACGCCGCGTGCATAGTAAGCAACCGTTCCGGGCTCCAGACGCCTGCCCTCGGGGTTGAACAAACTGAAATGCGCGATCCCCGCTTTCTGCAAAGCGAACTTCAGGGTTGTCGAAAGCACTTGCAGCCCGTAGGTGACGCTGCGGCGGAAGTTAATCGAAGAGGCCTCAGCGAAGTATTTCGTGGGACAAGAAACCTCGCCGATGCGAAATCCAAAATGCACGCATTGCGCCAGCATTTGGTTATCGAAAACAAAGTCGTCAGAATTTTCCAGCAAAGGTAGTTTGGTGAGCACTTCGCGGCTGAAGGCGCGGTATCCGGTGTGATATTCGGAAAGCTTCACGCCCAGAAATAAATTTTCGAAAGCCGTCAGAAAGCGGTTGGCCACATATTTGTAAATAGGCATGCCACCCAGCAAAGCCTGGCCTCCGATAATGCGCGATCCCAGAACCACGTCATAAACCTCATAGGCGACCATGCTGGCCATGGCCGTTACCAGCAACGGAGTGTACTGGTAGTCGGGGTGCAACATGATTACGACATCCGCGCCTTCCGCGAGAGCTTCTCTATAGCAGGTCTGTTGATTGCGCCCGTAACCATAATTTTTGTCATGCACGTAGAACTGTAGTCCTAACCGTTTCGCTACCTCGACCGTGCGATCGGAGCTGTTATCGTCCACCAGAATGCGGATGTCCACGGTCTCGGGCAGTTCGCGAACTGTGGCCTCAAGCGTTTTCTCCGCGTTATAAGCCGGCAGCACCACCGCGATCCGCTTGCCATTGATCATCTGAATCGCAACTCCACAAACTTATGTGTCGCCGATGTTACCTCAGGGCCCTGTTGCCCTCACCTATAATCATTTTACCTTTTAATTTTTTGACAGGATCCAATTCAGCATGAAGTTGCTTGGGGCAATTTTGGGGTATCGCTTATTCGCAAGATCCAGAGGATTAAAAATGATTTCGGGAGCGAGCTTAGTCTTGCTGAGTATTCT
>JBEEGK010000058.1:0-11943 GCA_041166845.1 Acidobacteriaceae bacterium | reverse complement strand
TTGTGCTTGGACAACACTTTCGTGATGGCCGCCGTCAACGTGGTCTTGCCATGATCAATGTGACCAATCGTCCCAACGTTGCAGTGCGGCTTGTTCCGTTCAAATTTCTCTTTCGCCATTTCGTTCTAGCTCCGTTGCCTGGTTAATAAATTCTCAGTAGTACTGGTACAACTTCTTAAACTTAGTGCGCAGCGCCGGATCTAACTCTTCCAGCTTGGATAAATAAAACTCTCGCATCTGCGACTGGTCCGAGAGCGGCAGAGCGTTGTATAAGCTTTGATAATTCGCGCCTGCCAGCTTCTCACCGCTTCGCTCGAGAATGCCCTTTGTCAGCACTGCCTCGAAGTTGCGAACCCGAATCCCGCTGCTCTGTATCTGCTGCAAAAACTTTTCGACTTTATCTTGTCCGAAAGCTCGATTGATCGCGGCCTTCAGTTCGTCGAACTCTTTTTCGCTTTCTACCTTGATCTCAGCCCGCTGAAATTCCATTCGGAGGAGCGTCCTTCACCAACAAATTAAAAGCTGGAGCCGATGACCAGGATTGAACTGGTGACCTCTCCCTTACCAAGGGAGTGCTCTACCAACTGAGCTACATCGGCTACTGCAACCAGAATCCTGGAGCGGGAGACGGGGATCGAACCCGCGACCAACAGCTTGGAAGGCTGTGACTCTACCACTGAGTTACTCCCGCCCTTCCTGCTCACTAATCCTGCGGCCCTTGCTGCTCACTTTGCCGGGGCCTTACCAAATCCTTGCGATGCAGCAGCGTCTTTAACGCAAACATCCCCAGGATGGCTAGCGCTCCAAAGCGGATCCGCTGATCGCCGAGCGTGGTCCACGCAAGGCCCCCCAAAACAGCAAATGAGAGCAGCGCCATTGCAAGCCGATTCACTGGACTCCACACTGCGCGAACACTTCGTCGCGCATACGTAATACTTCAACCTGGTGCACAGGGAAGGATTCGAACCTTCGTACCCCGCTAGGAGGAGCAGATTTACAGTCTGCCGGCTTTAACCACTCACCCACCTGTGCAGAAAGCCGAATTCTCCGGCCCCTCATACTTCGTTCCCTGAAAAATCCGTACTCCAAAATAAACACAGAATGCGCACAAGTGTCTTTGTACGCAAACACCACACTTGGAAAAGGTTCCTTATGGAGTGCCGTTCAGGAAAAAACCGCTGTGCCGCTATACCGCTTTTTGGAGAACCAAATCTCAGTATTCAATACTGGAGCTGGCGAAGGGATTTGAACCCCTGACCCTCTGATTACAAATCAGATGCTCTACCAGCTGAGCTACGCCAGCAAGGTCAGACAATTTGCTATTGCAGGCAGACTGTCCCCTCTGAACTCACGGTGATATCCGGGACAATTACAAAAGGTAACATAACGGTATCCGACGTGCAACCGATTCCCGGCACGTTTGTTCTGCAAAGCGAACCCGAAAAGTCGATGTTGGCTCCTGCACAACCTCTCCCATCGAAACTCGCGTTGCCGCGAATGCTATGATGACGGTTCCGTGGCTCTGATGGGCGATTCAATGGGACTCGCCTGCTCCCAGAGCCGATTTTAAATGCGTATAAGAATAAGAAGGCGACTTCCTATCATTTTCGCCGTTCTTCTGGCTGCGGCCGCAGTTTCCGCAGCCGTTATTCTGCGGAAACATGCCCCTCCTGAACCCGCGCGCTTGCTCCCTTCGGCGGATGCTTTCTTCTACATAGATCTGAAATGGATGCGGCGTGAAAATGTGGCGGGTAAACTCCCCGACATTAAGCGCGATCCGGAGTACGAGCAGTTTATCCAGGCGACCGGCTTTCAATTTGAACGCGATTTGGAAGAGGCCGCATTCGCCATCCATTATTCGGATGGCTCTTCCAGTCACAAATCGGGCGAGTCTCAGCCGCGTTTTTCGGAAGTCTTTGTTGCCAAGATCCAAGGCGAGCGCCTTCGCGAATACCTACGTAAGCTCTCCAGTTCGGTAGATAATTTCCGCTCCATTGACATCTTCAGCATTCCGCTTGAAGGACGCACCTTGCGGGTGGCAATCCTCGGCGTAGATACGGTTGCGGCTTCGAACCATGCGGATCCCAACGTCATTCGCGGGATTATCGAGCGTTCGCGCAAACTTGCGTCGCCCTTCGGCGGTCCAGCCTTGCTGCGGCAGTATTACAAGCACGTTCCGTTCACCAGTCTGGTGTGGGGCATCTTTCGCGCCCAGCCGGGAGCTTCACGCGGCCAAAAAAATATCGGCGGAAACCCGCTCGATCTCTCATTTCTTCTAACCCGGCCTGCGGTGATCGTCGCCTCAGTCAGGTATTTAACCGCTGTTCATTTCAAAGCCGAAGCATTTACGGGCAGCGATGAGGCCGCGGAACGTTTGACTGAACAACTTGGGACCTTCCTGACTATTTTTCGCTCCGCCGAGACGTCGTTCATGGGGCAGGCTTCGGATGCTGACGTGAAACAATTCTTCGAAGGTTTAAAGATCGAGCAGCGTAAGGATCGGACAATCTTAACGGCGAACATTCCGATAGACTTCATTCGCAAGGCCATCGCCGAGGTGCCAAACGAGGTCTCACCTCAGGTGAAAGATGTTGGCCCTCATGAGGAGAACTCGCCCAGAACGTCCGCGCCTGCCACTAAGCGAAAGAGTAAGACAGCAGCTAACTAGAAGGTCTCCCCGGGTCTGGTCGCATAAAATTGAAGTAGAATGCTATTGGACGCAATCGTCCGGTCGGTTCACCCTCTCTTGGCGAGCTGACGCTTAAAGGGAGTGCGCAGTGAAACGTGATCCAGTTGTAGTCATTGTTGTCGCCATAGTTATCACTTTCATGCTGGTATATGGGGTGCAACGCGCCCGTCATGCTCATGATTCTCTTAATCGCGAAAACGACATCACCGGTAAGCTCGCGCCAGACTTCAGTTTGCAGTCCCTCGACGGGAAAACCATACGTTTGTCCGATTTCAAGGGTAAGGCAGTCCTGCTGAATTTCTGGGCGACATGGTGTGAGCCCTGCAAGATTGAGACACCTTGGTTCGTACAGCTTCAAAACCAGTATGGTCCTTCCGGACTGCAGGTTTTAGGCGTGGATATGGATGAGGATACGAGCTCAAAGGACATCGCTAAATTCGCCAAAGAGATGGGAATGAATTATCCGGTTGTGCTGGTCAAAGAGGGTGTGACGGAATCCTACGGCGGTCTCGATTATCTACCTGCCAGCTTCTACATTGATCGCGACGGTAGAGTGGTTGACAAGGTCTTCGGTCTCAAGGGACGAGCGGAAGTCGAGTCTAGCGTTAAAAAAGCGTTGGCCAGTGGTCAGGCCGTCAGAGCGGCTAGATAATGAGCTTTCGGGTCAGGTGCGTTTCTAAATCGGGGCTAGCGCTTTTATTCTGCTGCACGGCCGCAGTCTTGGTTGCCGACGAGATCCCCGGAAAGAAGATTCCCTACGTCACGGCCGCACCCATGCCGGTCACCACTGTGCAGCGTGGAAAACCGACTCCGGTAGAATTGCACTTTCGCGTCGCCAGCGGTTATCACGTTAACTCAAACACTCCCTCCCTGGAATACTTGATCGCGACCGCCCTGAAACTGGATGCTCCCACCGACATCGTCGTAGGAAAAATCAAATATCCGGCTGGGCAGATGATGAGTTTTCCTTTTGCCCCTGATCAGAAACTCAGCGTCTACAGCGGACCTTTCGATCTCGCGGTGACGGTCCGGCCGCTGGCTTCGGTTTTGCCTGGAAAATACTCGTTGCGTGGGCATCTGAAATATCAGGCTTGCGATAACGCGGCTTGCTATCCGCCACGGGAATTACCGGTGGAATTTGAAGTGAAGGTAACTAAAGCGGCAGGAGCAGGTGGTGGACGACGAAACCCTCGGCAGAGTCCGCATGTGCACATGTGATGTGGCTATGCGTTGTTGATGCTCAGGGCTTTACTCGCTAATTCTTCTACGTTTTGCAAACGCTCCACGGTAACTTTATTCCCCAAAATTGCCATCACCGCAAACAGACTTGGCGCCACACCCTGTCCGGTAAGCGCGACCCGCGCGCCATTGATCAGGACTCCGGCCTTTACGTTCTTCTCAGCGGCGAAGTCACGCAACACCTTTTCGATTGCGGCTTCGCTGGATATCTTGGGGGAAGACGTATAGCGCAAGCCGAGCTCAATCAGGAGTTTTCTAACATTCTCATCCTTTAAAAACTTGTTTACCGCCGCAGGATCGGGCTGAAATGAATCCGCAAAAAAAGCAGCAAACGATGTCGCGAAGTCACGCAAGCTGCGGGCGCGGGGCTTCAGCAAATCAATGGTGGCATGCAGACGCTCAGGGTCGGATAAGATCAAGTCGGGGTTAATCCCAGCCTTTTTCCATTCTTCTTCAATAAGAGGCAGCAGCTTTTGTGCTGGATAGGCACGAATGTATTCAGTATTAAACCAGTCGAGCTTATCTCGATCGAAAACTGCATTAGAGCGGGAGATGTCCTTCAATCCGAATAACTCAATTAGCTGACGGTCTCCCATGACCTCGGAACTGGCTTCCGGAGGAGTCCATCCCAATAACGCCAGGAAGTTGCGGAAGGCTTCGGGCACAATTCCTTCGTCCCGGTAAGCAATCACACTTGTGGCTCCGTGGCGCTTGCTAAGTCGCGTTTTGTCCGGACCTAATATCAGCGGCACATGGGCAAATGTCGGCAGGGGAGCGCCCAGTGCTTCGTAGAGCAGGACCTGTTTTGGAGTATTCGAAATGTGATCTGCGCCACGGATGATGTGGCTGATCCTCATGTCAATGTCGTCCGCCACGACGCTCAAGTGGTAGGTGGGACCTCCGTCGGACCGTAGCAGCACGAAATCCTCTAACTCGGTGTTGGCGAACTCCACGCGTCCATAGACAGCGTCGTCGAAGGCTGTCCTGCCGGCTTCCGGAACTGCAAAACGCAAAGCGGCGGACTCTCCAGCAGTTTTTCGGCGAGCAGCCTCGTCGGAGGAGATTCTTCGGCAAGTGCCGTCGTATTTTGGAGGCCGGCCTGCCGCTGTGGCGATCGCACGACGACGCTCGAGGTCGTCTTTGCTGCAAAAGCAGTAATAGGCGCGTCCGGAAGCAGCCAGCTTCGCCGCTGCGTTTCGATACAGGCCAATTCGTTGCGTCTGATAGAAGGGTCCTTCGTCCCAATCCATGCCAAGCCACGTCAGTCCCTGCAATATGCCTTCGACCATCTCCGGCGTAGACCGTTCGAGGTCGGTATCTTCGATACGCAAGACCAGTTTGCCGCCAAAGTGGCGCGCAAAAAGCCAGTTAAAGAGTGCCGTTCTGGCACCCCCAACGTGCAGAAAACCGGTAGGAGATGGAGCAAAACGGACCCGGGGCTTACCAGAAGGGGACGTTTGCGCACTCGGATTAGAGCCAGTTGTGGGGGATTTGGGCATAGGCGTCGGTCAACCAGATGCTACGGCCCGGACTTGGCACCGTCAACTCAACCCCCTTCCGACCAAGAATCTCTCTTTCGCAACCCTTCCATTGGCCACGAACGCAAGGTGCCTAAAGTGTATTCAAGACTATTGTCTTCATTGCCGCGCTATGAAAACATCAGAGGGACAATACTGCGCACAAGCCTTTTCACATGGACAGTTTGATAATCGTGCCGGGAGTAGTAGCGTTCCTACTCTTACTAGTGTTCACGTATCTGCACGAACAGAGCCGGCAGCCATACTTCCGCGCGTGGCAAATCGGATGGGGAGCATTCACTCTTCACTATGCCCTTCAGGCTTGGGGCGCGCTACAGGGTGTGACCGCGCTAAGTTCCTTCCTTACGTCAATGTTGCTGGTGGTGATGGCGGTTAGCATTTTTGTATCTACTCGCCTGATGAAGAGGATGACGGGTCCCGAGCGGCGGGGAACTTTTCGCCTTCGTTGGTATGAAATTGCTGTCGTCATCGCGGGGGCGGGCCTGGCTTACTGGAATCTGCGGGCGCATATGGTGGCGGGAGTATTTCGACCGGAGAGCACCATCAATCCGCACTACCGCATGGAAATTGGTCTCGCGGTAGTAATGCTTTATTGCTCGCTCTATTTTTACCGCAGCGCACAACGCAGAAATTCCGTCGCCTTCACTCTCCTCGCGGTGTCACTCGCCTTCTGGGCGGTGCTGATGGCATTTGGACAGCTCCGCGGGCCATTTTTGGAGGTCGTTGGGACGGCCGGCCACCTGCTCGGCCCGGTTCCTCAGATGTTGTTAGGTATCGCGATGGTGATGGTGCTGTTTGAGAACGAGCGCAATGCGGTGCAAGAAAATGCCCTGGCCTTTTCAACTCTGGGCGCCGATCCCAAACAGCTTTTGTCCGCCGAACAGCTAACCCCCACCATGCAGAGCATTCTGGACCGGCTGGTGGCGCCACTTCCCACCGACCAGGCTTTAATATCCGTCGCGGAGCGCTGGCGCGCTCTACTGCCGTCAGTGCAGCGTGGCTTCTCGCCCGAGTTTCTCGACCGACTGGAAAAGACCGGGGCGGGCGAATATGTAAGCGAATTGGCTTACCGCCGCGGGGGGTTCGTCACCTTCCTCAATTTGGCGGATATGACAGAGCCGTTGCCGGCCTTTCCTGGTGGCGGTTTCGAAAAGCTTCGCACTCTTCTCGGCGAGCAAAATATTCGAAGTATTACTGCGGTTAGCTTGCAGACGCGGGAACATAACTTTGGAGTTTTGCTTTTCCCACATATTGAGCGTCGCATTGTAGGCTCATCGAATCTTCGGTTGTTGATCGGGTTGGCTCTGCAGATCGGCTTGACGCTGGAGAATTATGTGGTCATGCACGATGCCCAGCGCCGCACCAAGGAATACGCGTTGTTGACTCAAATTGGGCAGGCGATCAGCTCACGGCTAGACCAGGAAGAGGTGCTGCGGGCCATCCAGGAAGAGCTGGGACAAATTTTTGATACCAGCAATTTCTATGTCGCTTTTCAAGAAGGCGACAACCTTCAGTTCGAGCTTGAGGTTGAGATGGGCGCGATTCTACCCAAGCGGGCGCGCAAATTCGGCAATGGTTTATCGGAACACGTAGTTCGTACCGGACAGCCACTCTTAATTCGTTCCGATGTTGACAAGGCCACGGAGCGTCTCGGGTTGACAATGATCTCCGAGAAGGCAGTGAAATGTTTTTGCGGAGTGCCGATTCTATTTGGAGGCAGGCCAGCTGGAGTGATGGCGGCGATCAGCGGTGAGCGCGAGTACGTTTTCGAAGAGCGCGACCTGGAAGTTCTGCAGACAGCAGCCGGGCAGGTTTCGGTGGCCATAGAAAATGCCCGGCTTTTTGCCGAGGAGCAGCGCCGCTCACGCCAACTCGCATTTCTAAATAGCATTTCCAAAACTGCGATTTCTAGCGAAGACGCGGAACACATGATGGCCGAAATTGTCGGCCACATTCAGCGCAATTTCCGTTTTGATCATATTGGAATCGGGATACTGGATTACGCCACCAAAGATATTGAAATTAAAGCTGAGGCGGGAACGGTGGCAGGTGCGCTCGGCAAGCGTATCCCGCTGGGCACAGGCATTCTCGGCCGGGTTGCCAGAACGGGTGAGACTGCGCTCGTGCAAACCACTGCCGACGCACAGCTACAAGGGATATTGCCGGATTCGCGCGCCGTTCTCTGCATTCCCATTGCATATACCGACTCGCTGCTGGGGGTGCTGAACGTCGAGAGCCGGGAGCAGGGGGCCTTCACACCCCAGGACGTTTTAATCATGAACACGCTGGCAGACTTGCTGGCTACCGCGCTCCACAACTCGTTCGTGTTTCAAAAGCTTCAACAGCAATCGATAACTGACGGCCTGACCGGCATTAAGACACGGCGTTTTTTCTGGGAGTCGCTCTCTTCGGAATGGAAGCGCGCTTCCCGCTCAGGACGCCCATTCTCGATCGTGCTTCTCGATCTCGATAAATTCAAAGAAGTAAATGATTCGCTTGGGCATCTCGAAGGGGACTTGGTGCTGGCTCGAGTCGGACGGTTGCTGGAGCAGAAATGCCGACAATCCAATATTGTCGCGCGCTACGGCGGTGACGAATTCATTATCCTCATGCCTGAAACGGGAATGGAGCAGGCGCAAATCCTGGCCGAGAGGCTGCGATTGTGGCTGGCCACCGATCCCATGTTGGACGAACATGAGATTACCGGAAGCTTCGGGGTGGCGAGCTTTCCAGTGCACGGGTTTTCGGCGGAAGACATTATTCGGGTGGCGGACGCCGGCATGTACGTTTCCAAGCATGCGGGCGGAAACAGAGTTTCGGTCGCCGAGGAATTTACCAACGACGAAGTTGGATCCAGCCAGCGGCTACTGGTGTCAGGCTACATAGAGGGTTTTCTGCAGCGTGAACACACCAGTGATGAGCAACTCGATGAGCTCGTTACCACCCTGCGAAAACTTTGCGGTGGCGACGAAAATTGTAACGTCCAAGTTCTGCGGGAATCGCTCGAGGCGCTGGCGCACATGGCGGAATCACGCGAGATGTACGGCGCGGGCCATGGAGATTTAGTCGGAAGGTATTGTGAAATCATGGCGCGCGCGTTGCGCCTGACGGCGACGGAGATATCTGACCTGGTTTATGCAGCCCGCATTCACGATGTGGGAAAGATTTTCGTCGAGGAGCGGGTGCTAAATAAGCCGGGTCCATTGACAGAGGAAGAGTTTGCAAAGCTGAAAGCCCACGCTCGACTTGGGGCGGCGATTGTAGCGGCCCTACCTGACAGTGGCCAGGTGCAGAAGGCAATCGAAGGTCATCATGAGGCTTTCGATGGCTCTGGATATCCGGCAGGCTTGCGCGGTGAAGAGATTCCTCAATGGGCGAGAATCGTGGCCATTGCCGACGTCTACGCCAACATGGTGAGTGAGCGTTCCTACGGCGCGTCAAAAGGCCCGGAGCAGGCGTTGGCTGAGTTAAATAAGCTTAGTGGAGTTCGCCTGGACGGTATGCTGGTCAGGATTTTGATTCGTGAACTCCGTGCTGAAAAGCTTTTGCCCAACATGCCTTAACTGACATTCCCCCGTCTTGCCCGCTTGCAAGTTTCCTCTAAAGCATCAGAAACTGTATTCATGAATCTTTCAGTCGAAGGAAAAGTTGCACTTGTCACCGGCGGCTCGAGGGGTATTGGAGCAGCCACCGTGCGCATGTTTGTCGCCTCCGGCGCCAAAGTGTTTTTCAATTATGAAAAAGCCAAAGACCAGGCTGAAAACCTGGTAAAGGAATTGGGTTCGGATCGCTGCGCAACTGCCGCCTGCAATCTCGCAGGAACCGGGACCGCGGAACGACTCGTCAAGGACGCGGTTGCGCGCTTTGGACATCTCGACATTCTGGTCGCAAATCATGGCGTGTGGCCATCTGAAGATCAGCCGATTGACAAAATGCCTGACCAGCAATGGAGCACCACGGTAGCGATAAATCTCGATAGCGTTTTCGCGCTGATTAAACATTCGGTCGGGCAGATGAAGAAGCAGGGAAAATTGCAAGGCGCGGCGGGACATATCGTCCTCGTGAGTTCCACTGCCGCACAGCGCGGGGAAGCCTTTCACTGCGACTATGCCGCAACCAAGGGTGCTCTTCTAAGTATGGTGAAAGGATTATCTACCGAGGTTGCCAGGGATGGAATTTACGTGAATTCCGTGGCTCCCGGGTGGGTTGCTACTGATATGTCCGCCGATGCATTGGCAGACGCCCAGATCAGCAAGCGAGTGATGCAAACGATCCCGATGGGCCGGGTTGGCACTCCGGAAGAAATTGCCGCTCCCATTCTTTTTCTGTGCACACCGCATGCCGGCTTCATAACCGGAGAAGTGTTCAACGTAAATGGCGGAGCCGTGTTAGTCGGTTGAGTGTAATAGTTGTCAATTCTGACGTGGGCCTGACGCATCTTACAAAAGTGCGAAAAAACAATTCAGGATTGGTTGAGGAGCGATTGAGCAGAATGGCGCGTTCCTACATTTCATTGTTGTTCTCCCTTCTCGTGGTCACCACGAGCTTCTCGCAATCGAATCCTGCCTTGTCACCCGCATCGAAACCGGCTGTGACCGCCGATAGCGAATCTAATGCAGGCAAAGCTAAGACCCTGCTCGATCAGATGGTGAAAGCCCTAGGTGGACAGGCATATCTTGACGCGAAAGATGGTACCAGCCAGGGAAGAGACTTCGCCCTCCACAACGATCAGGTTAGCGGCGGAGGATACTATTGGCGTTTCTGGAAGAAGCCTGACAAACTTCGCCTCGAAGTCACTAAAAAGCGCGACATCGTCGAGATCTACAGCGGCGACGAAGGCCACGAAATCACCTACAAGGGCGTGCAGGCGCAGGACCCGAAGATCATGGAAAATTACTTGCGGGCGCGCCAACACTCTTTGCGCACCGTGATCGAAAAGTGGATGAACTCTCCCGGCGTCGCTTACTTTTACGGCGGGCAAACCATCGCCGATCAGAAACTGTCGGACCAAATCACCATTTCCGATGCGAGCAACGACTCGGTAATTTTATATTTGGATGTAAACACTCATTTGCCCATTAAGAAGTCCTTCAGTTGGAGAAACCCTGCTGACCAGTTGCGCGACGTCCAGGAGGATATTTACGACAACTATCACGAAATCCAGGGCATCATGACGCCCTACAACGTGACGCAGTATCGCAACGGCGCCATGACCAGCCAGGATTTCATGAATAAAGCCAGCTATAACCAAGGTTTGCAGGATTCTTTGTTTGAAGTCGGATCTTCCTCTAAAAGCATAGACCCGGCACCAAAGAAGTGAACGTAGCTAGACCACACTTCGATTCCTTCCAAACTATTGAATCAAAAATTGTTACAGTTATTATCCCGTGGCCGAATCACGTGGTCAGCCAGCCATAGTGTGGGAGATTTACCACAGTCAGTAAATCGCTTGACCCTGTACACTTCGGTTCGAAAGCCAGCATTTGATATCCGAACAAACCATCGCGGCGCCGGTCGAGTGTCAGGGATTCGGATTGCATAGTGGCGCACCGGTACAGCTCCGCATATTGCCCGCCGGGGCAGGCTCCGGAATCGTCTTTCGCAGAACAGACTTAGACAATTTCGAGGTCGAGGCGGTCAGTCGAAACGTGGCTCGCGTCAGCTATGCCACCAGCCTGATGAAAAAAGGCGTCCTGATTTCCACGACTGAACATTTGCTTTCGGCATTTATTGGTACGGGCATAGATAACGCCATCGTTGAGCTCGATAACCTCGAATTGCCTATTCTGGATGGCAGCGCGTCTCCGTTTGTGAGCCTTATCCGTCAGGCGGGGATTCGCAAGCAACGTCGTCCCCGCACTTATCTGCGAATCTGCCGCGAACTGGAGTTGCGTGAAGGCGACAAATTCATTGCGGTCTATCCGGCATCGGTCTATTCGGTTTCATACGCGATCAATTTTCCGCATCCGCTGATTGGCAGAGAGACGTTCAGCGTTGACCTTGAGAATCAGAGTTATCTTTCTGAGATTGCTCCCGCGCGCACATTCGGATTTCTACACGAGGCGGACGCCATGCGCCAGCAGGGATTGATCCGCGGCGCATCGGCGGAAAACGCAATTGTTCTGACTCGCGATGGCTTGATGAATCCCCCCCTGCGATTTCCAGACGAATTCGTGCGTCACAAGGTGCTGGACCTCATAGGAGATCTGGCCTTGCTGGGCAAACAGATCCTAGGCAATGTGGTTGCCGACCGCGCTGGACACGCCATGCACACAGCGCTGGTATCCCGCCTGCTTCGCGATAGCAGTTTATGGGAAAAGACTACTGCGGAGGAACGTGCAGCGTCGACGCCCGTGCAGAGTGGATCGGCGGCTCATCAGTTAGCGTAGCCGTCCGGACTAGTCCGCTGCTTGCGGTGTCTGATCGTTGGCGGTCAGAAAAGAACCCTGCGCCATCAGCTTCTCAAGTTCAGCTCGG
>JBEEGK010000057.1:0-3000 GCA_041166845.1 Acidobacteriaceae bacterium | reverse complement strand
CTGGAGAATGTATGAAAAACCGCGTGACGCGAATTGTTGAGTGCATCTTTGCTTGTGCGGGAGTGCTCTTCTTTGGCTCAGCCCTACAAATTACAGTTGCGCAGGACTCCGCGAATCTGCCCTACATGAATCCCCAGCTTTCACCCGAGCAGCGCGCGACCGACTTGGTGCGACGCATGACGCTTGCTGAAAAGGCTTCAGAGATGCAGAATAATTCCGCCGCAGTATCCCGGCTGAAGGTTCCCGCTTATCAATGGTGGAGCGAGGCCCTTCACGGTGTCATCAACGACGGCGTAACCGAGTATCCGGAGCCGATCGGTCTGGCCGCTACTTTCGATGCGCCGGGGATTCACACGATGGCGGCACAGATTGGGATCGAAGGCCGCATCAAGCATGTGCAAAACGCGCGCGAAGGACACACAGGCATCATGGGAGGCTTGGATTTCTGGTCACCTAATCTCAACATCTTCCGCGACCCGCGCTGGGGCCGTGGACAGGAGACCTTCGGCGAAGATCCGTTCCTCACCGGTCGAATGGGTGTTGCCTACGTGACTGGCTTGCAGGGCGATAACCCCAAATACTATCTCGCCATTGCCACACCTAAGCACTTCGCGGTGCATAGCGGACCGGAGCCAACACGCCACTTTGCAGATGTGGACGTCAGCAAACACGACGAAGTGGATACCTACGAGCCTGCTTTCCGCGCTGCCGTCGTGGAAGGCAAGGCAGGATCCGTGATGTGCGCCTATAACGCAATCAATGGTGAGCCCGCATGCGCCAATCAGTACCTGCTGCAGCACCAGTTACGCGGCAAGTGGGGCTTCCAAGGTTACGTAGTGTCGGACTGCGACGCCGTCAGAGACGTCGCGGCCAATCATCGCTATCGTCCGACTCAGGCGCAGGGCGCCGCGATCTCGGTGCTCCGTGGAATGGATAACGAATGCGTTACTTTCACTTCCCGATTCGGTGAGCCAGTCGAAAAAGCCTACATCGATGCCGTTCAGCAGGGATATCTGCCGGAAAGCGTTCTCGACACCGCGCTCATTCGCCTGTTCAGCGCGCGAATGAAGCTCGGTATGTTTGATCCTCCTGACATGGTTCCCTACACAAAGATCGATGAGAAGGAGCTTGATAGTGCGGAACATCGCGCCGAGGCACGCAAGCTGGCAAATGAGTCCATGGTTCTGCTCAAGAATGACGGCCTGCTTCCGCTGAAACCGGGAATCCGAAAAATCGCCGTGGTCGGGCCGCTTGCGGACCAGACCAGGCCGTTGATCGGAAACTACGCAGGTCAGCCCACGCATATTGTGTCGATCCTCGATGGTCTTCATGCCGAATTCCCCAACGCGACAATCACCTTCGTCCCTGGTACGCAGTTCCTTCGCACGGATGGAACCGCGGTGCCGGAAGCTCTTCTGACAACTCCCGAAGGCAAACCTGGCCTCAAGGCCGACTACAACGAAGGCATGCGGAGGGGCCAGCCGGTGCCGGGAGAGAAGCCGACACCGATCGTCAGCCGCACTGAAGCCAACGTCAAACTCACCGAAAGCAGTCTTCCGAAGGAAGTCGCCGGGAAAAAAACTTTCGGCGTGCAATGGTCGGGATTTCTGACGCCCACGGAATCAGGCGATTTCATTCTCGGCCTTCGCTGCGAAGGGTTTGGAAGGCTCACGGTCGACAACAAGCTTGTAGCAACAGCGTTCGGTGGCGGTGGGGGACTTTCATCAGGAGTTGGCCGGGTCCACCTCGAGAAGGGCCACAAACTCCCGCTCGAAATCTCCTATGGCAGCAGGAACGGCAACGCGCATGCGGAACTCATCTGGACCAAGGCGAATAACGGACCTTCGCCCGAAGCGATCGCCGCCGCGAAGAATGCCGATGCAGTCATTGCGGTGGTAGGGATTACCAGTCAGCTCGAGGGCGAAGAGATGCCGGTCAGCGAACCCGGCTTCCTCGGGGGCGATCGCACCAGCATCAATCTCCCCCAGCCCGAGGAAGACCTGGTAGAAGCGGTAGCCGCTACTGGCAAACCCGTCGCGGTCGTTCTCCTGAATGGCAGTGCCCTGGCTGTCAACTGGATCAACGAACATGCCAATGCCATTCTTGAGGCGTGGTATCCGGGCGAAGAGGGGGGCGCGGCAGTGGCTGAGACCCTGAGCGGGAAAAACAATCCAGCCGGGCGTCTGCCGGTTACCTTCTACGCGGGCGTCGACCAGTTACCCAACTTTGAAGATTACGGGATGGCGAACCGGACTTACCGATATTTCAGCGGTAAGCCGCTTTATCCATTTGGCTACGGCCTTAGCTACACGAAATTCAGCTACAGCGATCTCAGCGTGCCCGCGCAGGCAGTTGCTGCCGGACAGCCAGTTGGCGCCGATGTGACGGTGACCAATACCGGAAGCTTGGCAGGGGATGAGGTCGTGCAGCTCTATCTCCAGTTCCCCGCAGTCAAGGGGGCGCCGCTTATTGCCCTACGCGGATTCGAGCGTATTCATCTCGAACCGGGCGCAAGCCAGAAGATCCATTTCAGTTTGAAGGCACGTGATCTGGGCATGGTAACCGAGGATGGCAATCCGGTCATCGCTCAAGGGGATTACACCATCACCGTCGGTGGTGGCCAGCCGAATACCGGAGCCCCAAGTATGACGGGCCACTTCCATATTGACGGCGATTACGCCTTGCCCGAATAATGCTAAACCGAAAGGAGCGTTTGATCCAATCTATGCTCACCCTAATCAGAGCGTCTCTCTTCTTGGCCCTGGTCTCCGGCCTAAGTTTGTTCGGCGCCGATTTCGCCATGAGAGTGACCGACAAGAATTACCTCGATACTCAAGGTTTTAGCGTATTCCTCTACGACAGCACGTATCATCCCGTTTTCGTAGACCAAAAGAACACGGCCATGGAGATGATTCTCCAAGGCCAGCGCATCGCCACCAACGGCGATGTACGTTTAATGCCAACGCCGGAGCAGTGGGACCTGGTTGCGACCCTCAAAGG
>JBEEGK010000056.1:0-6398 GCA_041166845.1 Acidobacteriaceae bacterium | reverse complement strand
GATCGGCCATCCCATCGTGCTATAATTCCTGTTCGCCTGACCAGTTTTGGGGCAACTTCGAGGTAAGCCAGTGATCTCCTCTACGGGCGAATCCTGCGCAATTCAACTTCAGTAGACGCGAGGTATTTCCATGTCCGGCCATTCTAAATGGGCGACAATCAAACACAAGAAGGGCGCGCTCGACGCCAAACGCGGAAAGATTTTCACGCGCCTGATCAAGGAAATCACGATTGCAGCGAAAAATGGCGGTGGTGATCCAGATGCAAATCCCCGCCTTCGTGGAGCAATTGTCGCGGCCAAGGCTGAAAACATGCCGCAGGACAATATCAAGCGCGCGGTCCAGCGCGGGACCGGCGAGCTCCCGGGAGTTTCATACGAAGAGTTTTCGCTGGAGGGCTACGGT
This sequence comes from Acidobacteriaceae bacterium, assembly GCA_041166845.1. GTDB lineage: Bacteria > Acidobacteriota > Terriglobia > Terriglobales > Acidobacteriaceae > JALYIM01. The sequence continues at coordinate 5,995 of JBEEGK010000056.1, read as the reverse complement.
CCCGGTGGTGCGGCAGTGCTCGTGGACATTAGTTCCGACAATCGCAATCGCACGGTAAGCGAAATTCGCCACGCATTTGGAAAAAACGGTGGCAACATGGCCGAAGCCGGCGCGGTCTCCTGGATGTTTCACAAGAAGGGAAGCATCATCATTCCAAAATCCGCGGCAACAGAAGACGATCTCATGACGATTGTGCTCGACGCCGGCGCCGAAGATCTTAATGACGACGGCGAGAATTGGGAGATCACAACTGAGCCTTCCAGCTACGAAACCGTACTGGAAGCAGTAAAGAAAGCGAAAATCGAACCTGTGTCGTCGAGCGTGACGATGATTCCGCAAAATTACATTAAGCTGGAAGGTCCGGCGGCCGCTACCATGATCCGTCTTATGGAAGCACTCGAAGATCAGGACGATGTGCAGAACGTCCATTCCAATTTCGATATTGATCAGAAATTGCTGGAAGAAGTTACGGGATAGTTTTGCTACCAATAATATTTTCAAGCCGCCGACAAGTTGGCGGCTTTTCTATTTGCGCGACGAATCTTTCCCTTAATAGCCAAAGGTTTTCAACATACTGGTGCATAATGCTGTGGAAAAGGCGGCAGGTATCCGCCTAAGTAATTCAAGAAGCGACGGTTCAACACATTGCACCGCGCAGGGTGCGCAGCCGTAGAGTTATTTCTATATTTTATTTTTCTAATGATGCAAGAAAAAATCAGGCTCGACAAATTATTGCTGCAACGGCAGCTGACTTCTTCGCGCGAGCGAGCGCAGGCACTAATCATTGCCGGCAAGGTGCTTGTAAACGGACAGAAGGTTGAGAAGTCCGGAACTGGCGTGAATGCCGAAGATGAGATCCGCCTGCTCGGAGAGGACTTGAAGTATGTCAGCCGTGGGGGTCTGAAACTCGAGCACGCGATCTCGCATTGGAAAATTGAAGTGAATGGGAAAATATGCCTGGATGTCGGAACCTCGACCGGAGGATTCACAGATTGCCTTTTGCAGCATGGCGCTCTCCGCATCATTGCAGTGGACACCGGTCACGGTCAGATTGATTTTCGCCTTCGTCAAGATTCTCGAGTTCGACTTCTCGAAAAGACCAACGCCCGGTACTTGACCGCGGAGCAAGTTGGCGAACCAGTGGATCTGATTGTGATGGACGTATCGTTCATCTCCGCGACACTGGTCCTTCCACCGGTGATAGCGGCGGCTTTCAGAGGAGGCGAGCAATCGCCTTGTTCCCATCAGTTGATCGTTCTGGTCAAGCCCCAATTTGAAGTTGGACGTGAGCAGGTCGGCAAAGGCGGAATTGTTCGCGATGCCGCAGCGCAGGACTCCGCGGTGGAGAGAGTTCGCAACTCAGTAGCTGCGCTGCGTGGAAGCGATATTGATGTAATCGAATCCCCAATCCTGGGAGCGGAGGGGAATCGCGAGTTTCTTCTTCGCGCAAATTTCTAAGGCGAATGCCTGCACGAAGACTTCGATAAAATCTCCCATAAATGTCTTAACCTGAAATTCTTACTCTGAAGTTCTGTACAATTCGATTTCCTTATGGATACCGCGAAATCTGCCGCCGCTAAAGTAAAGGCCGTGGGCATCATCTCCAAACCAGACAAGACAGAATTAGCGGGCATTGTGCCGGGCTTGGTGGAGTGGTTTCACAAGCACCAGTATCGCGTGCTGGCAGACCGCGAAACCGCTCCGCATGCTCCCGGGGTCGAAGCTGTGTCGCGCGAAGACATGGCTTTGCAGGTCCTGAGATTCGTGGTAGTCCTCGGAGGCGATGGCACCTTGCTCTCGGCGGGACGGTCGCTCGCTAAAGCCGACATACCTCTGCTGGGAATTAATTTGGGATCGTTGGGGTTTCTTACCGAAGTTCCGTTGGAGGAACTCTATTCGACGCTGAATGCCATCGAAGAAAACCAATGCCACGTGGAATCGCGCGCCATGGTTCATTGCGAGGTCCTCCGCAAGGACGCATGCATCGCCGAATACGATGCGTTGAACGATGTGGTCGTGGGCAAAGGCACCATCGCGCGCTTGAACCACTGCGACGTTTACATAGATAAAGTTTTCGTCTCAAGATATCGGGCCGACAGCATGATCGTCTCATCTCCCACAGGCTCGACGGCGTATTCGCTTGCTGCCGGCGGCCCGATTATGATGCCGGCGGTGGATGCGTTCGTGATCACCGCTGTTTCAGACCATTCGTTGACACATCGTCCGCTAGTCGTTCGCGATAGCTCTGAAGTTGAGATCGTAGTGAAGACTGGCGAGGATGAAGCCTACCTCAGCATTGATGGACAAATAGGCATGCCCATGTGCGATGGTGACCGGATTGCGTGCAAAAAATCGGCGCACAGTGTGAAGCTGCTGCGTTTCAAGGGAACATTCTTTGATGTGCTGCGGGCGAAATTGAAGTGGGGACAGCGTTAGCCAGGGAAGGACTGGAATCAGGCTACAACTATGAAGATTGCCACAAAACTATTTTCTTTTTTCTTTTGCTGCTTATCACTTGCCCTTCAAGCGCAACAAAAACCGGCAGCCGATCTGATTATTACGCACGCAAAAGTTTGGACAGTGGATAAATCCCATCCTCAAGCCGAAGCGGTTGCGGTCTTAGGAGATCGCATTGTGGCCGCGGGATCGAGCGCCGAAGTTGAATTATGGCGCGGTCCGCAGACACATGTAATAGACGCAGGAGGCAAGCTTTTGCTGCCGGGGTTCAACGATTCGCACGTACATTTCGTGAGTGGCGGTGCACAACTGGATGCTGTCCAACTCAATGATGTGACGAGTCCAGAGGAATTCGCGCGGCGAATCGCCGAACGCGCAAAGAAGACCCCCAAGGGAGAATGGATTGTAAACGGAAATTGGGATGAGACGAAGTGGAACCCGTCCAAATTGCCGACCAAGGAATTAATTGATGCCGTGTCTCCCGATAACCCGGTCTTTGTTTCACGTTACGACGGGCACTCAGGCCTGGCCAATTCCGCAGCGCTGAAAGCTGCCGGCATCACGGCTGAGAGTCCAAATCCGGAGGGGGGCGAGATCGTTCGCGATTCTCAGGGAAATCCTACCGGAGTTTTGAAAGACTCCGCGCAAGGTGTACTCCCGATTCCACCGCTCTCCCACGAGCAGCGCCTGCATGCGGTCCAACGGGCGCTGGAGCATGCCGCCTCCATGGGAGTGACGAGCGTGCAGAATATGAATCCGGATTACGCTGACATCGCTGTGTACTCCGAGCTTCTTGAAAAGGGCAAACTTACTGCTCGCATCTACGCCGCTCCGCTGATTACGCAAGTGGACGATCAGGCCAGGATGGCAATCCGGCACGCCTTTGGAGGTCCATTCTTGCGCATCGGCGCGGTGAAAGCTTACGCGGATGGCTCTCTCGGATCTCGCACCGCGTACTTTTTCGAGCCATTTAGCGATCTGCAAGGCGCGAATTCCGGAGGCAAGACTCCAAAGAGCGATCCCAGCGACCACGGTCTTCTTTCGGATGAGATGCATCCGCTCTCGCTGATGCGCGACCGCATGCTCACTGCCGATGCCTCTGGAATTCAAATTTGCACGCATGCGATTGGCGACCAGGCAATTTCAACCATTCTCGATTTCTACTCTGAAATAACGAAGGCTCACGGTGAGTGGGACCGGCGTTTCCGCATCGAGCACGCGCAACACATGGCGGCAAAGGATTTTGGCCGCTTCGCCACGTTACATGTGATTGCATCCGTGCAGCCCTACCACGCGATTGACGATGGACGCTGGGCCGAGGCCCGCATCGGGCATGATCGCGCGAGCCGGACTTACGCCTTCCGTACATTCCTTAATAATGGAGTTCGGCTGGCGTTTGGTACGGATTGGGAAGTCGCTCCGCTGAATCCTATGTTGACGCTGTATGCGGCGGTTACTAGGGCGACGCTAGATGACAAAAACCCGCAAGGTTGGTTTCCGGAGCAGAAACTTACAGTGGCGGAAGCTGTCGAGGCGTACACGATGGGATCTGCATATGCCGAATTTCAGGAAAAAGAGAAAGGATCAATCACTACAGGGAAGCTGGCGGACATGGTGTTAGTGAGCGCCGATATTTTCTCCATCGATCCCGCCAAGATTCGTGAGGCCAAGGTGCTACAGACAATTGTTGGCGGAAAAGTTGTGTGGGACTCCGCTAGGGGTTCTGATTGAACTTCGAATTAAGCGGCGAGATGCGCTCCGCTTTCCGTGAGAAGCTCTTCGACGCCGGCGATGTAAAACTTAACGTTGCCGAGGGGCCGGACAATGGGCCAACCCTGGTGCTGCTGCACGGCTTGGGGCGCAATTGGCGTGATTTCGCGCCTATTATTCCCGCGCTCGCAGAAGATAATCACATCTTTGCCATTGATCTGCGTGGACACGGACATTCTAGCCACGTGGCTAACAGCTATCGGTTGGATCAATACTCTCACGATGTCGCAGAATATCTTTTGCAACATCTCAAAACACCATCCGCAGTCTTCGGACATTCTCTCGGCGGTTCGGTCGCTATGTGGATCGCCGCGAACCATCCTTCGCTGGTGACAGCGATCATAGTCGGCGACAGCGCGCTCTCGGCAGAACATTTTGAGCATAGCAGCTATCCCGTACTGTTCGCTTCGTTGCACGACATCGCGGTTCAGGGAGGAGCCGTCGAAGTGGTGGCAGGGAAGCTGGCGAACATCGAAATAAAATTGCCGGGCTTGCCGGAATCGCTGCGGATTGGAGATTTTCCTGGCAACGACGACGCCTATCTGCAAGCGTGGGCGCGGGGACTGAAGCAAGTTGATCCGGACGTTTTCACAGCGGCTTTTGACGGATCGTTTCTGCGAGACGTGGACCCCGATATGATGTTGCGAAAAATTCAATGTCCCACGATGCTGCTGCAAGCCAACCCAGAATTAGACGGGCTCATGTCAAACGCGGAGGTAAAGCGCTCCTTGAGTTTGCTGGCCGACGGTTCGCATACTTATTTTCCCGCGCTCGGTCATGCGCTGCATCGTCATCAGGCCGAGCCAGTACTCCGAGCAGTGCGAAAATTTCTGGATGGTATTAGAAGGAAGACGGAGGAGATGAAAACAACAGTGAAAGATAACTGATCTCTTTTACGTCTCGTGTTTAATCAAGTCCGCGACGGTCTCGCGCCGTCGCACAACTTTCGCGGTCTTTCCGTCTACCAGCACCTCTGCCGGCCGCGGCCGGGTATTGTAATTGGACGCCTGCACCATTCCATAGGCACCGGCATCGAGAATAGCGAGCAGATCGCCTTCGCTGGTTTCCGGCAGCTCACGATCATGAGCAAAGAAATCGCCAGTCTCACAGACAGGACCGACGACGTCCACAGTTTCCTGCGGCCGGCCTCCATAAGTAACGGGAATGATTTCGTGGTAAGCCTGATAGAGCGCAGGGCGGATTAAATCGTTCATCGCTGCATCCACCACGACGAATGATTTGTTTCCATTGGTCTTCTTGTAAATCGTTTTGGTCAGCAATATGCCAGCAGGCCCTACAATCGCGCGGCCCGGTTCGAGCAAGACATGGACTTTCAATCCGCGCAACGGCCGCAAAATGGCATCGGCATAATCCGCAACCAGGGCCGCGAAATCGGTAGAGGAGGCGCCACGATAATCAATTCCCAAGCCGCCGCCCGCGTCAACGAACTCAATTTTATGTCCATCAGCGCGTAGGTCTTTGATAAGTTCGGCAACACGCTCCATACAGATTGCGAAGGGTTTGCTCTCCGTGATCTGCGAACCGATATGTACGCTCACCCCGGCCACAGTGAGGCGCTTGACGGAGGCGGCCTGCGCGTACAGCCAGCGCGCGCGGTTGATAGGCACTCCAAACTTGTGCTGATGCGTTCCCGTAGAAACGTAGGGATGAGTTTCAGCCGCGACATTCGGATTCACGCGGATTGAAATGCGTGCGGTCTTCTTTAATCGCGTTGTACATTCGCTCAGCGAACGCAGTTCAGAGTCGC
>JBEEGK010000055.1:0-7218 GCA_041166845.1 Acidobacteriaceae bacterium | reverse complement strand
GGGCACGCCGACCATGGGCGGCCTGCTGATCGCAATCTCTATCGTCGTTCCCACATTGCTCTGGGCCGACCTGACTAATCGTTTCGTCTGGATTGCTGTCCTAGCCACCAGCGCCTTTGCGGCCATTGGATTCGCCGATGATTACATAAAAGTTGTGAATCGCCGCAATCTTGGCCTGACTTCCAAAGCAAAATTAGGATTACAGGTGCTCACCAGCGTTCTGATCGCTATCGCGCTGATTGCAATGCAAACGCATGGACTTTACTCCACAAACCTGATGGTCCCATTCTTCAAGCAGTTTCAGCCCGATCTGGTGATTGAGCGGCTGATACATTATCCGAATCTGTGGCCCCTGGCATTTTTTCCCTTCATCGCATTTGTGGTGTTCATGATTGTTGGCGCAAGCAACGCGGTAAATCTGACGGATGGCCTCGATGGTCTCGCTATCGGCTGCACCGTGATTGCCGCCGGCGCCTTAGCAGTGCTCACGTACCTCAGCGGACATGCCACCTTCGCGTCTTATCTTGAATTGCAGCGCATGCCGCAGGTCGGCGAATTGACTATTTTCTGTGGGGCAATGGTCGGATCTTCCATTGGGTTTCTTTGGTACAACGCTCACCCCGCCGAAGTGTTCATGGGCGATGTGGGATCGCTCGCGCTCGGCGGCGCCATCGGCACCGTCGCCGTCATGATCAAACAGGAGCTTTTGTTGCCCTTTATTGGAGGGGTGTTCGTGATTGAAGCCATGTCGGTTATTTTGCAGGTAGGTTCTTTCAAGCTCCGAAAAAAGCGCATTTTCAAGATGGCGCCGCTGCATCACCACTTCGAATTGCTGGGATGGTCGGAATCAAAAATCATCGTTCGCTTCTGGATTGCATCGTTGATATTCGCCTTGTTCGCGCTCACCACCTTGAAATTAAGGTAGAGTCTTGCCGCGTAGATTAAAGTCAAACTGAAAACCTGTGGATTGGAAAAACAAACGCGTTCTCGTCCTCGGTCTCGCTAAATCAGGGATTGCGTCTGCCCTTTTCCTCAGAAGTCGCGGCGCCAACGTGACAGTTTCTGATTCCAAGCCATCAGAACAATTTGGGGATGAGATTCCCCTGCTACTGGGCCAGGGAATCGCAGTCGAAACTGGAGGACACGGCGAGCGAACGATTCAGAATCAAGACCTCATCGTTGTTAGCCCTGGAGTGCCCGTGGACGCTCCGCCTCTTTTACTCGCCCGTGCTCTCGGTACCACAATCATTGGCGAGATCGAACTGGCTGCGCAATTCATGTCCGGATCCATCATTGCGATTACCGGTTCAAACGGGAAGACGACAACCACCACTCTGGTTGGCGAGATTCTTAAGACGGGAGGTTTTCCTGTTCTAGTCGGAGGAAATATTGGCACTCCCGCCATCTCCCTTGCTGATGAAACGACGGCGAAGTCGGTGGTCGTTCTCGAGATGAGCAGTTTTCAGCTCGAGACGATCCAGAGCTTTCGTCCGAAGATCGCTGTCATTCTCAACATAACGCCCGACCATTTCGACCGGCATCGAACACTAGCGGCCTATACGGATGCCAAGGCGCGCATCTTCGAAAATCAGAAACCCGAAGATTTCACCGTCCTGAACGCCGATGATCCCATTTGTGTTCAGTTAGCCAGCCGAACTCGGGCCCAGATATTTTGGTTTAGCCGAAAGCGAGAAGTTGAATCTGGCGCATACGTCGTGCGCGACACTATAGTTTTCCGCGATTCGTCCGGCGTTCGGGAAGTCATGCCGGTTTCTGAAATCCCTCTGAAGGGCGCGCACAACCTGGAAAACGTCCTCGCGAGTGTTTGCGCTGGCGTACTGATGGGATCTGCCCCCGATAAGATTCGCGAAGCCGTTAGAGCTTTTCACGCGGTCGAACACCGCCTTGAATTTGTGGCGACAATTCGCGGCGTGTCCTATTACAACGACTCAAAGGCTACCAACGTGGACGCGGCCATAAAAGCCCTGGAATCATTCTCCGCCAATGTTCACCTCATTCTCGGAGGCAAAGATAAAGACAGCGATTATTCCCTGCTACGCGACCTGTTGCGAGAAAGAGTGAAGCGCGTTTACACCATCGGCGCTGCAGCTGCCAAGATCGAATCTCAGATCAACGGAGCGTCCGAAGTCACTCATGCCAAGACTCTGAAGTCGGCGGTGACGCGGGCAGCTTCGGATGCCCAGTCGGGCGATGTTGTCCTACTTGCCCCGGCATGCGCGAGCTTCGATCAATTCGAAAGTTACGAACATCGCGGAAGGGTTTTCAAAGAGGCAGTGGCGATGCTTAAAGACTCCGAGGCCGAGTCGTCCGAACCACGAGAGTAATCTTTCTTCAAAATTCACAGCGAAAACTAATTCTCGCCGCTTCAGCTTCGTGATGAAATGAAACCCTCTCTTCCCTCCACATGGCTAAGCGTGTCAACGTTGATGGCTGGATGTTCGCCGTAACCTTGCTACTGGTGTTTGCCGGCTTGGTTATGGTTTTCAGCGCCTCTGCGGTGGTGGCGAAAGAGCGCTATGGCTCGGGATATTTCTTTCTCACCCGCCAGTTGGGATGGGCCGTTGCCGGAATTGCGGCCATGACGGTTGCAATGAAGATAGATTACCGGCGATACAAGCATCCCGCCGTGGTGTTTTCCGTCCTTGGCGTGACTACGCTGATGCTGATTTCAGTTTTTCTGCTCGACCGTTCGCATCACACTCATCGTTGGATACACTTCGGAGGCTTTTCATTTCAGCCTTCCGAGCTGGCAAAGCCCGCGCTCATTTTATTTCTGGCCTTCTTCCTCGAAAGCCGGATGAAATTTATCAACGACTGGCGGAACACTGTGCTGCCCGCGCTGCTTCCGGCAGTCGTTTTTCTCGGCTTGATCGTCTTTCAGCCTGACCTCGGCACTGCCATAGCCTGTGCCGCAATTACTGGATGCACGTTATTTGTCGCCGGCCTCAATTTGCGTTATCTGGGCTACGCGTTTGCTGCTTCCCTGCTGCCGCTGTATTTTCTGATCTTTCACGTGGCCTATCGCCGCAATCGTATTTTAGCTTTCCTCGATCCTTATTCTGATCCCCAAGGACGCGGCTTCCACATCATCCAGTCGCTCATTGCAGTTGCTACCGGCGGCATTGCCGGCCAGGGTTTGATGGAAGGCAAACAAAAACTTTTCTACCTGCCGGAGCCGCACACCGATTTCATTTTTTCGGTGATCTCGGAAGAGTTGGGACTCGTAGGGGCCCTGGCAATTCTCGCGCTGTTCACCGTATTCCTATGGCGCGGCATCCGCACCGCCATGCGCACCCAGGACACGTTCGGACGTCTGCTTGCGGTGGGAATCACTTGCATGGTCGTGGTTCAGGCCTTCATCAACATCAGCGTAGTTCTGGGACTCATGCCGACCAAAGGTATCCCTTTGCCTCTCATTTCTTACGGCGGCTCTTCCATCTTCATGACTCTCGCCTGCATTGGGGTTCTGCTTAACGTCAGTAAGCAAGCAGAATGATGGCGTTGAAATACTAGTGTGCACTCCGTAAATACTCATCAATATCCTCCTCCCACTCCGGGCCCATCTGACTATCTTTCTGCCCGAGGTCGGACACGTGCCGGTTAAGCCTTGCACTTCGTAGATAACCTTCACTCCCGTGTTCGAAGCATCCTTGCGAGTTAAACGGACGTCAATCACCACGGCCTGTGCATCCGGAATCACGTAGACGTACTGGACGTGTCCCGCGTCCAAATCAAATGCCGTGTTTATCCAGGTGCTGCGGGCGTGTCCGTGAGCAACAGTAAAGACCTCGCCACGCACGTCCTTTACCGGCGTTGGATAAAGAAATTGAGGGTTCCAATGTCCACCTGCACAAGCGAGCTCTCTCCATCCGCCAAATAGAGGCGCGACTTTGTCATAAGGACCATGTGCGGTGAATTCGAATCCATTCTCCACGTGCACGACAGGATCTCGGGAACGATGGTAGTGACGCCAATAAACATGAGCGGCAAACGCCGCCACCGCCATAGCGGCACCGTGAGCGACTAAATTTCTGGTTCTCATCGGCGCCGCTCTTTTAATTGATGGCTGTCCGACGCTTTCAGTGACAGCCCATAGATTTTTTTCAGCTGCTCGATTTCCTTGATGGATGCGTCGGAGAAGGGCGCGAGCCCTTCAAAGGCGTGCAGGACGATGCCTTCCAGCAAATCGCCCAGCGTCATATCTTTTAACTCCGCAGTGGCTTTCAGCACTTTGAGTAGATGCTTCTCCATGCGGATACCGGTCTGCACTCGTTCGACTTCGACTATAGGTTTGTCTTTTGTTGTCATGGTACATATATATCACTACACCTGAGTATATACAAAGACTCTATGATGGAGCAAGGCTGCTTTGGCAATGGGCTTGCTCGCACCCTGGTAGTACAGTTGGCGTTGGTTTCGGATTCTCTAGCCTTCCATTTATAGTCAACGCATGCGAGCAATCCTGGCTGGAGGCGGCACGGGCGGACACATCATCCCTGCGCTCGCCATTGCTCAGGAATTGAAAAAGCAGTTTTCCGCTGAAATTGTTTTTGTTGGCACGGCGCGTGGACTGGAAACTCGGCTCGTGCCCGCGGCGGGATTCCCTCTTCATCTCATCGAAGTTGGCGCGCTCAACAAAGTTAGTTTAAGAACTCGGCTGCGGACTTTCGCCGACCTTCCAAGATCGGTCCGGCAGGCGTTGCGGCTGACGCTCGATTTTCGTCCTAACGTAGTGATCGGGGTAGGCGGATACGCCTCCGGCCCCGCCATGCTGGCCGCCATTCTTCGCAGAATTCCGACGCTGGCGTTCGAACCTAACTACGTTCCAGGGTTTGCGAACCGGAGGGTCGCGCGCTGGGTATCGGGGGCGGCCGTCCACTTCGCCGCCACGGGACGCTATTTTCGCAATGCCGTCGTCACTGGAGTTCCAGTCCGGCAGGCCTTTTTTGAGATTCCTGAAAAGAAAATGGGAGACGCTCCCACAATACTAGTGTTCGGCGGAAGCCAGGGAGCGCATGCTATTAATCGCGCTATGTTCGATTCGGCTGCGATACTGCAAGGCAGAGTTCCGAGAGTTCGCATCATCCACCAAACTGGGGAACGTGACTATAATGACGCCGAGGCTGCGTACGCCAAGCTGGCCGATTCCGGCGCCGGCGCAGTCGAGGTCTATCGCTTTATCGAAGATATGCCGAGAGTTTTTGCCCAAGCCGACATCATTGTCTGCCGCTCCGGCGCCAGCACAGTCGCGGAGATCAGCGCCGCGGGCAAGCCGGCGATTTTTGTTCCCTTTCCACTTTCAGCCGATGATCATCAAAAACGCAACGCAGAGGCATTGGAGAAAACCGGGGCTGCGGTGATGCTGCAACAATCCGGTCTTACGGCCGAGAGTTTAACGACGCTGCTCACCTCGCTACTTCGTGATCCCGCCCGCTTGCAGGCAATGGGAGACGCCGCGCGCAAATTGTCTTATCCGAACGCGGCCCGTGATATCGCCGCCATGGCCGAACGACTTGCCGGCATTTCTAAGCCTCAGACGTAGCACCGCCCGGCGATTTGGCATCCAAGCGATCCGGTTTTATAAAGGAAGCGGAAGTTTATTGAATGTTCGCTAAATTACAACGCGTCCATTTTGTTGGCATCGGCGGCATCGGCATGAGCGGGATTGCCGAGGTTTTACTGAATCTTGGCTACAAAGTTTCCGGCTCCGACGTCAAGGGCTCCACAGTAACGGAGCGCCTCGCGTCGCTGGGAGCAACGATTTTTCACAGACACCTGCCGCAAAATGTCGTGGGAGCAGATGTGGTGGTGGCTAGCTCAGCCGTCCCAACTGAAAACGCTGAACTCGACGAAGCCCGCAGATTGGGAATTCCTGTGATTCAGCGCGCTGAAATGCTGGCCGAACTCATGCGCCGGAAATATGGCATCGCCATCGCCGGAATGCACGGCAAGACCACAACGACTTCCATGATCGCATCCGTCCTAGCTGGAGGCGGCCTCGATCCCACTGTGGTGGTCGGGGGACGCGTGGACTCCATGCAATCCAATGCGCGCTTGGGGAAGTCCGAATATCTGGTTGCTGAAGCTGACGAAAGCGATCGCTCGTTCTTAAAGTTGTCGCCCATCCTCGCCGTGATCACCAACATTGATCGCGAGCACATGGATTGTTATCGCGACATGCGGGACGTCAAGCAGGCTTTTCTTGAATTCATGAATCTCGTTCCGTTTTATGGAATAGTCGTGGCCTGCAACGACGATCCGATGCTGCGCGATCTGATCACGCAGACCAACCGGCGCACGGTGACTTACGGAGTTCATCCAGATTCGGACTTCCGCGCAAAGGTCATCGAAAAGTTGCCGGGGTTTGGAGAGGCTCGCCCCATCAGCCGCTTTCAGGTCACCTACGCCGGACGGGATTTAGGCGAATTCGCCCTTCACGTTCCCGGGCTGCATAACGTCCTCAACGCCACGGCGGCGATTGCGGTCGGCATTGGCCTCGATATCAACGCCGACCAGATCCGCACTGCTCTGGAAAACTTCCGCGGAGTGGATCGCCGCTTTCAATTGCTCGGGACCAGTGCCGGCATCAGAGTGATAGATGACTACGGTCATCATCCCACTGAGATTCGTGCGACCTTAACAGCCGCCAAAGATTGCGGATTCCGCAAGATCCATGTGATCTTCCAGCCCCATCGCTACACTCGAACGCAACTGTTGATGGATGACTTCGCCACCGCGTTCGACCTGGCTGACTCTCTGGTGGTGCTCGATATTTATGCCGCCAGCGAAAAGCCAATCGCGGGCGTCACTGGGCAAACCCTGGCTACGAGGATTACCGCCAAGCGCAAAGGCGCCAAGGTGCCTATTCAACATGCCGCCTTTGGGGAAGCCGTCGGTTTGGTCGCGGAGCTCGCGCAGGATGGCGATATGATCCTTACGCTTGGGGCGGGTAACGTGTCGCATCTGGGAGCCGAGATTCTGCAAAGATTACAGGCGCGGGAGCGGGCAACCGTTGCTGCTCCGCCCGAACCCGTTTCACCTTAGAAAACTTGTATTCGTGCTTAGTTGCTGAAATTCAGACTGCGATGGGTGGGAACTTTTACGGAACCAGCACGACTCGGCACCGTACCCATATAAAGGTTGCCAGAATCCACAAGAATTTCCGATAACGGATCTCTTGGGGTCTCGTCTAATCCG
>JBEEGK010000054.1:0-11743 GCA_041166845.1 Acidobacteriaceae bacterium | reverse complement strand
TTGTGCTTGGACAACACTTTCGTGATGGCCGCCGTCAACGTGGTCTTGCCATGATCAATGTGACCAATCGTCCCAACGTTGCAGTGCGGCTTGTTCCGTTCAAATTTCTCTTTCGCCATTTCGTTCTTCTTCTCCTCAGCCCTCGGCTGAAATTAGGTCCGAATAAAACTTACTTCGCGGTGCCTTGCACCCTTGCAATGATTTCTTCCGAAACTGATCTCGGTGCCTCTTCATAGCGCGCGAAGTGCATAGAGTATTCGGCGCGTCCCTGCGTGCTCGAGCGCATATGGGTCGCGTATCCAAACATCTCCGCCAGCGGAACAATGGCTTTGATTACCTGGGAACCGGCGCGATGCTCCATGCCTTCAATGCGTCCGCGACGCGAACTCAGGTCGCCCATGATGGTTCCCGCGTAATCTTCAGGGGTCACCACTTCGACCGCCATTACTGGCTCCAATAGCACCGGAGACGCCTTGCGCGCGGCTTCCTTGAAAGCCATCGAACCAGCAATTTTGAATGCCATTTCGTTGGAGTCAACGTCGTGATAGCTGCCGTCGTAGAGAATGGCCTTCACGTCAACCATTTCGTAACCGGCCAGGATGCCGCCTTCCATGGCTTCCTTGATGCCCTGATCAATCGGCTTAATAAATTCTTTGGGAACCGAACCGCCAACCACGTCATTGACGAATTCGTATCCCTTGCCAGGCTCTTGCGGCTCGAGGCGGATTTTGGCGTGACCGTACTGGCCGCGTCCACCCGTCTGGCGGATGTACTTGCCTTCGGCTTCGGACTTCTTGCGAATGGTCTCGCGGTACGCAACCTGAGGCTTGCCGACGTTGGCCTCAACTTTGTACTCACGCATCATGCGGTCCACGATGATTTCCAAGTGGAGTTCGCCCATACCGCTGATGATGGTCTGTCCGCTATCTGGATCGGTATGAACTTTAAAAGTGGGGTCTTCCTGTGCAAGGCGGCCAAGCGCCATGCCCATTTTTTCCTGATCGGCTTTGGTCTTGGGTTCTACCGCGACTGAAATTACTGGGACCGCGAACGTAATGGATTCCAGCGCGACGGGATGCTTCTCATCGCAAATGGTGTCGCCGGTACTGACGTTCTTGAGGCCTACGGCGGCGCAAATATCTCCCGCGAGAATTTCGTTGATGTCTTCGCGCTTGTTGGCGTGCATCTTCAGCAGACGCCCGATACGCTCAGTACGCTTGCGGCCGGCGTTCAACACGGCGTCGCCGGATTTGAGCTGTCCGGAATAAACTCGGATGAATGTGAGCTGGCCCACAAACGGATCGGCCATGATCTTGAAGGCCAATGCGGAAAACGGCTCTTTGTCGTCCGGATGACGGATGACCTGCTCTCCGTTGTCTGGATTTGTGCCTTTAACGTCGCCAGCATCGAGCGGAGAAGGCAGAAAATCTACCACCGCATCGAGCAGAGGCTGAATGCCTTTGTTCTTGAAAGCTGTCCCTACAACCACTGGGAACAATTTCAACCCAATCGTCGAGCGACGAAGCGATGCTCGTAATTCGGCTGCGGAAATGGGCTCGGCTTCAAGAAATTTATGCAGAATTTCATCGTCGTTTTCCGCGACTGTCTCAACCAGCTGGGTGTGGAAAGCTTCCGCTTTTTTCTGCAGTTCGGCTGGAATTTCGCCTGTGATGTACTCGGCGCCGATGGTGTCGTCGGCCCAGGTAATGGCCTTCATCTCGATGAGGTCAATCACACCCTTGAACTTATCTTCCTGGCCGATGGGAATCTGAATCGCAATGGGCTTGGCATTCAGGCGCTTGCGGATGGTGTCAATGGCATGCTCGAAATCCGCACCCATCTTGTCAATTTTGTTGATGAAACAAATTCTCGGCACACCGTACTTATCGGCCTGACGCCAGACTTTTTCGGATTGCGGCTGCACTCCGTGGACCGCGTCAAAAACCGCGACCGCGCCGTCGAGCACGCGCAAAGAGCGCTCGACTTCGGCCGTGAAGTCCACGTGGCCGGGGGTATCAATAATGTTGATGCGGATATCTCTCCAGGAACATGTGGTCGCAGCGGACGTGATCGTGATGCCGCGTTCCTGCTCCTGCTCCATCCAGTCCATGGTGGCAGTGCCTTCATGCACCTCTCCGATGCGGTGCGTCCTGCCGGTATAGAACAGGATGCGCTCAGTCGTAGTGGTCTTACCGGCATCAATATGTGCCATGATGCCGATATTTCTGCAACGCTCTAATGGAACTTGTCTGGCCACGATATTCTCTCTGCTGCTTTCTGGGCTCCGAAATGCGCTTCTAGCTAGAAGCCAGTTTCTTTCCTACCACCTGTAGTGCGCGAATGCCTTATTGGCCTCGGCCATACGATGCACATCTTCTTTCTTCTTGATCGCCGCGCCGCGTCCGTTGGAGGCGTCCAACAGCTCGTTGCTGAGTTTGTCCACCATGCCCTTTTCGCCGCGTCCGCGGGAATAGGCGATCAGCCAGCGAATGGCCAGCGATGTGCGACGGTCCGGATTCACTTCCACCGGAACCTGATAGTTGGCGCCGCCGACTCGACGACTCTTGACTTCCAGCAACGGCTTGGCGTTTTCGACCGCCTTGGTGAACAGCTTTAATGCCTGGTCTCCACCCTTGGCTTCGAGCTTGGTCAAGGCTTCATAAAAGATGCCTTCCGCAGTGCTCTTCTTGCCGCCCCACATCATGGAGTTGACGAACTTCGTCACCAGATTCGATCCGTAAACCGGATCATTTTCGACAGTGCGTTTTGCGATGTAACCTTTTCTTGGCATATTTCTCACTCAGCGACGCAGGCGACCTGCGTCTACAAATTTCTACTGCTTAAGCCTTGGGACGCTTCGCGCCGTACTTTGAACGAGACTGCTTGCGGTTGGCAACTCCGACCGAATCCAGCGTGCCGCGGACAACGTGATACCGCACTCCCGGCAGGTCTTTCACACGGCCTCCGCGGATTAGCACAATCGAGTGCTCCTGAAGATTGTGTCCGACGCCCGGAATGTAGGTCGTGACCTCGATGCCATTCGTCAAACGGACGCGGGCGACTTTGCGCAACGCGGAGTTCGGCTTCTTAGGCGTCTGGGTATAGACGCGGGTGCATACTCCGCGCTTTTGCGGACACCCTTGAAGCGCGGGGCTTGCCGTCTTATAACGTGGCCGCTTACGACCGTCGCGAACCAGCTGATTGAAAGTAGGCACTCTTTGTGGCTCCTCTAAAGCTCGTAATCCGTTGAGGCGACCCGCGTGGCCGCGTTTTTCCACCTGCACGCAAAATGCGTGCACGATCCGCAATGGAAGCTGTTGCTTATTCCCTGGCTTCAGGGACTGGGTGGCGATTTGCCAGCCATTCTTCTCGCAAAACAGAGCGAGAGATTAATGTACCGTTCTGACTGATACTAACGACGGTGGCAGCAAGCCCAATCTGGGAGATGCTCCGTTTCGTCAGCACCGCCCCGCATAGCCATCCTAAAGGAGGAAGGTGAGCGCGGAACGTTTCAGCGAGGGCGTCCTCAATATAACAATTGCTGGACGAGTATACCTAAGTCAGCTAAGCTCTTGCGAATTTTCTCGCCAACCAAGCTGAGAAAATCTAGCTAAGAAGAACAAGCCACAATGTGCTCGCGGAACCATATAACTATAGCAACCGAGTTTCTTATCGTCAACTCCACTTTGACGCATCTCACACATCAGGTGACTTAATTTTAAAATAATTTGATCCGCTTCCCTCTGGACATCCGTGGAATAGGTCTTGTTCCTTAACTTGCTGAAAGAGATGGCACGCTCTACACTCAAAGTTTTCAGAAGTGAAGCTACGCTACAAAAAATTTGATCGCAGTGGTGCTCGCCGCGTGCAATCCATCGCGGCGGGGAGGATGAATGGGTAGGTTTGGTCTCGTAGTGTCTGCAATTGTTCTTGTTTTTCTGATGGCCATGGTCACCGGGTGTGGAAGCAGTAAGAGAAGTACCACCACCTTTCCGGTCCCCGCCAGCATCGCTATCAGTCCAACCAATCAGATTTCTTTGGAAGTCGGAGGCATTCGGTCGTTCGCGGCGACCGCGCTGAACACCGGCAACGGCGCTATCAATGAGCCAATCTCTTTTTTTTCCAGCAACACTGCCGTTGTGACGGTGGCGAGTAACGGCGGCGCCTGCGCGGGCACGTGGGACTCTCTTACCAGTCCCCAAGTTTGTACTCCAGGACCCACGGGCTCGGCGCAGATTACAGCGACCGCACAGGGTGTCAGCAGTCCGGCAACGACCGTGTACGTGCATCAACACATTGACAGCGTCCAAATTGCGCCAGTGACGACGCAACCTAATTTGCAGGCCCCTTGTATTTCGAAAGGCCAGACGTTCCAATATTTCGCGACTGCCTTCAGCCATAACTCGGATGTCACATCCACGGTTGGCCCTTTCACCTGGCAGGCATTGGATACCAACGTACTAACAGCTACATCTTCGCAAACGAATCTTGCACAGGTGCAAGCGCAGGCAAACGTGCCAGGTCGCACCTCGATATTTGCCAGCGCCAGCGGGACCAACAGCCTACCGCTTACATTTACGACCTGCCCGGTGCAATCCATTTCTCTGGCAGTCACGGCGTCAGGCGCCACGACGAAGACCATCACTCCCACGGTCATTGACAGTCTGGGATTCACCATCACGGGCGTTCCACTGACCTGGACTTCTTCGCAGCCGGCCTCGATCAGTGTAAGCAGCGCAGGCGCGGCAAGTGCTTCAAAGGTAGGTGGTGCGTCCATTCTCGCAAGTTGTACTCCGCCTACATGCAATATCGGATTTCAACCCTCGTTTCCGGTGTATCCGCAAAGCGCAATCAGCTTTATCAATCCGCCTACGGGAAAGGCAGGGACATTTACGGTTTACGCCACGACCGAAGGATGCGGAACCAATACTGGCTGCACGCCGATCATTGAACCGATCGACACTGCAACTCACACCGTGCAGACGGCCGTTGCTTTGCCCGCATCTCCAAATTCGTTCGTTTTCAATCGGCAAGGTACGAAGGCGTACCTCGGCACCGACCTAGGATTGTTCGGCACAAAAGGTCTGATGGTATTCGATGCGGCAACGCCGGGCATTTCGCAATTTCCATCCATTGTCGGCAAAGTGCTCGCTGTTTCTCCTGATGGGACCAAAGTGATCGTTGCCGACACCAAGGACCCCAACGCACCGAAGCAGGTTTTTGTGTTCGATACTGCAAGTGGATCTTCGATTTCATTTCCGATTTCGGCAACGGTCACGGGCGTGGCCGCGGATTTTTCGCCGGACAGTCTCAAGGCATTTATCGTGACCACGGACAGCGCGAACGCAGGTGTTCTGTATGTCTATTCGAAACTGGACGCGCTGCAGACGATTCCATTGAGCGGTCCAGCCAACGACGTGGCGTTTCTTCCAGAAGGCGGATTCGGATACATCGCTGGCGGCGCCGCATCGGCGGTCTCGATTCTGCCGACATGCGACAACCCCGTCGCCGCGCAATCGGAAATCACTACCAGCGGAACAAGTGGAACTCCGCAACTGCTCAGGGCACTACCCGACGGAGGTATTTTGGCGCTGACCCCTCCTGGGATAGATATTCTGACACCGACAGTGACTGGTTCCGGTTGTGCTTTCCCGCGGCCGCCTGCCGCCCCTGTGGGTAATCTGGCAGTGACGAACTCGGTTGCTAGCTTTGGACTGGGCCAAGGCAACTTCATTCCCCGGCAGCTGATTATTTCGACAGACGGGTCTACCGCTTATATTCTTGCTGACAACACCAGCAGCCAGCCGCTTGGCACAATTCTGACATTCAACATCAGTAACCAGACTTCACCTTCGATTGCGCTCGCGGGAAACGCGGTGCCGCTGCAAGCTTCACTGACCCCTGACGCCGCTGAACTGTATGTGGGCGCGAGTGATGGAACCGTCCACGTGATCAACACAGTTGTCGGCGGGGACTTCGCGCAGATTAGCTTTCCCCAGGGCGCATCCAATACGTTATGCCCAAGCCTGACTCCCAATACGGCTCCTCCGGCTAGTTGTAACGCCGATTTGGTGGCGGTAAGGCCGTGAGAAAGCTAAAACAGTAGGATTTTTTAGGAAAGGTGTCATCCCGAGCGAAGTCGAGGGACCTGCTTTTTCTCTGCGCTCATCACAGCTCACGAATGTTTAGGCAGCTTTTCCAGTTCCCGCCCTACGCTGTCGAGCACTCCGTTAATGAACTGCACCGACTCGGGACTGGAAAACTTACGCGCAATTTCCAGCGCTTCATTAATCACCACCGCCCGCGGCGTAGACGGATATCCCATCAGTTCAGCAACCGCGGCGCGCATGATATTGCGATCCACGGCCGCCATGCGCTCCATGCGCCAGTTCGCAGCATGCTGTTCGATGAGACCATCAATTTCCGAGGTGCGATCGTTAGCGACGCGGAATATGTCTTCAGCAAATCCCTGGACGTCTTCGCCGACTGAGTTCCGCTCTTGCCAGAAAGTTCGTCGTACGTCCTCTGCACTTTGTTTTCCCATGTCAGCCTGGAAAAGCATTTGCAATGCGAGTTCGCGGGATTTGCGGCGGGTGCCCATAGGAAGAGAAAACAGTAGAGGATTAGTTTATACGGAAAACAATCATCGCGGCTTGCGCGTTGCAGAAGTCGGACGCTTATTTCCAGAATGGTTTTTGCTTTTATCGGATTTTGGAATTGCACGAGCGGGAGTTTCATTCGCAATGGCGCTGGTCAGATTCGCCATCTCTACCGCGGCCAGGGCGGCCTCCAGACCTTTGTTCCCCATTTTCAAACCTGCCCGATCAATGGCTTGCTCGAGAGATTCACATGTAAGGACTCCGAATGCATGTGGGACGCCCGTTTCCTGTGCGGACTGCCCGATCCCGCGTGTCACTTCATTCACGATCACATCGTAGTGCGCGGTGTCGCCACGAATCAGGCATCCGAGGCAGATGATGGCGTCGAATTTCCTGGTTTGCGCTAAGGAACGTGCCGCAGAAGGAATTTCGAAAGACCCCGGAACCCGGACAATTTGGATGTCTTTTTCAGTTGCACCCAAGCGCGCTAGGCCTTCGTGAGCGCTACGCAGGAGTCTTTCCGTTATGAACTCATTAAAGCGCGAAACGACGATTGCAAATCTTTTGCCGGACGCGCTGAGGCGCCCCGACAGTCCGGGCAACTGAGGATCCAAATTTCGTTTTGTTTTCGTTCTCGTAAAAGCTGCGCCTCGGCGCTTAAGTCCTCTTCACTTTCCCTTGAACTGCGCTGGACGTTTTTCCAGAAACGCCGCGGTTCCCTCTGTCTTGTCTTCCGTAGCACAACAAAGCCCGAATAACGTTGCCTCCAGATAGAGGCCTTCGGACAAGCTCATTTCCATCCCCTTGTTTACCGCTTCCATGGCGTATTGCACCGCCAGAGGCGCATTGGCAATAATCTTTTGCGCGATGGCTTCAGCGCGCGGAATCAATTCAGCCGCAGCCACAACTTCGTTCACTAAACCAATGCGCAGAGCTTCTTGTGCATTGATCATCTCCCCTGCAAGCAGAAGCTGCATGGCGATGCCTTTGCCGACGAGGCGCGGTAGGCGCTGCGTGCCCCCGTATCCAGGGATGAGTCCAAGCTTCACTTCCGGTTGCCCAAGCTTCGTGTTTTCGCTGGCGAGACGGAACGTGCAAGCTAACGCGATCTCGCATCCGCCTCCGAGCGCGAAGCCATTGATGCAGGCGATCACCGGCTTGCCGAGATTTTCGATCAAGTCGAGGACGGACTGTCCGCGATGCGTATACTCTTTGGCTGAAACTGGATCGTGTTTGGAAAGCTCCGCAATATCCGCGCCCGCTACAAACGCCTTTTCGCCTGAGCCAGTCAGAATCGCGACGCGAATTTCTTTATCGTCTCTGATCGCGGTGAAAGCGGAGCGCAACTCTTCCATCGTGGCCATGTTAAGAGCGTTGAGCACTTTGGGCCGGTTGATCGTGACGTATGCGACAAAGTCTTTCGTTTCGGAGAGAATGTTTTCGTAGTTCATAAGAAAGATTGTTAGCTATAAGTGAGTTGGAGTTACAGCTTATTCGCCACCGGATTACTCGAATCCGAATAATCGTAAAAACCCTTCCCGGTTTTACGGCCGTACCATCCAGCCATCACCATTCGCTTTAACAGTGGGGGCGAGGCGAATCGCCGTTCTTTGAACTCGTCATACATCACGTGAGTAATGTAATACGTAGTGTCGAGGCCGACGAAATCGAGCAGCGTGAATGGGCCCATGGGATAACCGCATCCGAGCTTCATGGCGTTATCAATGTCTTCAATTGATCCAACGCCCTCTTCGTACGCCCGAATTGCGTCGAGCAAGTACGGCACCAGCAGGCGGTTCACTATGAATCCGGTCTTGTCACTCGTGCGGACTGGGACTTTTCCCAACTTCTTAGCGAACTCGTAAGCCGATTCGTAAACATCGCTGGCTGTGGCGATCGTCTTCACGACCTCCACTAGCTTCATTAATGGCACGGGATTGAAGAAGTGCAATCCGATAAAACGCTCAGGGCGTTTAGTTGACGTCAGCAGCTCAGTGATAGAAATCGAAGAGGTATTGGATGCGAAGATGGTTTCCTTCTTTACGATCCCTTCGAGCGATGCGAACATCTTCTTCTTAACTTCCAGATTCTCAATGATGGCCTCAATGACGATGTCGCAATCCGCCAGGTCCTCTTTTTTCGTCGTATCCTTCAATCGAGCCCGGACGACTTCAGCGGATTCCTTCAGCGTCCCTTTCTCGGCAAATTTGGCAAGCGATTTATCGATGCCGGCGAAACCCTTATCGAGGTATTTTTGTTCGACCTCGAGAACGATGACATCGAATCCAGCGGTGGCTCCTACTTGGGCAATTCCTGCGCCCATCAGTCCGCAGCCTAGAACCCCAACTTTTTTTATTTCCATGAATACCTCTTAGATTTCAAAGAGTAGGTCTCTCGACTCGCCTTCATCGCTTCGCGGATCAGGCTCCATTGCGATGACAAACTTATGAATGTGTCGGCACGGCTAAACTTGTGCCGTTCCGAAATCTAACTTTCGCGTGCTTTTGTTCCCGTAAATCAGGCTGCGCAAAAAGTTAGCTCAGGTTCTCGACCACCATAGCGATTCCCTGGCCTCCGCCGATGCAGGCTGACGCCAATCCGTACTTCTTTTTCCTGCGACGCAGTTCATACAGCAGGGTGATCACCAGCCGCGTGCCGGTGGCACCCAGCGGATGTCCCAGGGCGATCGCGCCGCCATTCACGTTCACTTTATTCCGATCTAGACCCAGCTCTTTTTCTACGGCGAGATACTGTGCCGCGAATGCTTCGTTGATTTCGATGAGATCAATGTAATCGAGCGTGAGTCCCGCCTTCTGCAATGCGATTTTGGACGCAGGCACCGGGCCGCGACCCATTAGTTTCGGATCAACGCCCGCTACGCCCCAGCTGACAATGCGTCCCATCGGCTGGAGTGATCTCTTTTGCGCATGGTCAAGTGACATGATCACAACAGCGGCTGCCCCGTCTACGATTCCACTCGCGTTGCCCGCCGTCACGGTCCCTGTTTTACCGAAAGCTGTTCGAAGTTTTGCCAGACCTTCCATGGTAGTTTGCGGACGCCGGTGATCGTCTTCGGACAACGTGTCTCCCGTCGGCTCGCCCTTGGAATTTTTCAGCGGCACTGGAACCAGCTCCTCCTGCAATCTTCCTTCTTTGTAAGCGGCGTCAGCCATATGCTGCGAGCGCAATGCGAACTCATCCTGCATCTGACGTGTAATGCCCTGCTGCTCGCCGTAAAGTTCCGCAGTGTTCGCCATGTAGAGCCCGCAGTAGCTATCGAGTAGCGCGACCATCAGTGAGTCTTCGAGCTTTCCTCCGGGAGCAAGAGTGAATCCATCTCGTCCGCGAATCGAAAAGGGCGCTTGGGACATGGCCTCCATGCCTCCGGCTAGAACGATATTCGCTTCTCCTAGCTGCACCATTTGCGCTGCGTTAATGATGGATTGCATGCCGCTTCCGCACAGCCGGTTGACCGTTAAGGCAGGGGTCTCAATTGGAAGGCCTGCGCGTAGAGCAACGTGGCGTGCTCCATAAAGAGCATCGCCAGATGTCTGTTGCGCATTCCCGAAAATCGCGTGGTCAACATCCTTGGGATCAACGCCGGAACGCCCCATCGCTGCTTTTCCCGCGACCGCTCCTAACTCTTGGGCAGTGAAATCTTTTAGCTTTCCACAGTAACGGCCAAAGGGCGTACGGGCCCCGCCGACAATCGCGATATCACCCGGCTTAAGCATAGTTCCCTTGTTTCAGGATTGCCTGAAGGTGTAATTCAAACTAGTCAGTTTAGCAGTGCGAGAGGTGTTCGTGCCATGCGCGTGGAGAATCCACAACGCGAGTGATTGAATTGAGAACTAAGTTTTCAGGCGACGGCGGCAGCGGCGAAAGACGCGGACTGCAACACAATGTTCCCATGGCCGCCCAGGGCAGCAGCATCGAGCGCAGCTTCCGCTCGATTGATCACCTCGGTTACAACATCCACTGGATCGAACTCTGGACGAACCACCGCCTCCGCGAGGCCGGCGATAAACGGTAAAGACGCTTGGTTTTCGCCCAGGCGAACCGCGCCCACCAAGCCGTTCAATTTCTGGGCCGCGAGCAAAGCTTCCTTCTCAGCAGTTTCTCCGAGGACGATCGCAATGGTCGTGCGCTCGTAGCGGAAGGCCAAATCGTTTTGACGCATATTTGCGGCCAGAAGTTTGCCAATCTGCTGCATCGCGCTCTCGACGGCCTCCTCTCCGAACTCTTTCACCATGGTAGAGGGTTCTCCCATCCGGGCCAGCAACACAGTCACGGCGGTTTTTTGCTGCACTGCGCGGCGTGTTTCCGCCATTAGGAGATCAATGTAAGAGGCGCGTTTCAGCAGCCCCGAATGTTCGTCGGTCACGGAAAGACTTTTTACCAGACGCCGTAGTCCGGCATTGTTGAGGGCGATTACAATTTGTTCGCTGATGGTCTTTAACACCAACACGTCGCTTGGACTCCACACACGCACTGCGTTGTACGTAAGGATGAGCATCCCCACGGGATCGGGGCCATCGCTCAACACCAGAGCGAGCAGCGAGCCTACATTCAGGCTTTTCAGCGATCCCTGCACAGCCTGCAAATCGCTTGAAGACTTGACATCGTTAATAATCAGCGAGCCTTTGCTGACGACGAGGTCCTGAAGAGAAGCTGCTAGCGCTTCGAGTTCACGGGAATTCCCTGCTTTGATATTTTCACCGCAGAACTCCTTCAGAGCTGTCGGAGGGCTGCCGGGTTTGCACATTGCTGCCACGCATCGGCTGAGTTTCCACTGCGAACCAATCTCAGCCACAGTCGTGGAGAGCACTGCGTCCGCATTACCTTGACGATATAACTTGCGAGTGATTTCTGACACGCGAGTGAAGCTGTTGACTTCCGCCGCCTCTGAGGATGGCGACGCCGTGGCCGATGGAACACTGACCTGAACAGGTGCCGCCGGCACAGCAGCAAAGGGCTTCACGCCGCTCGAAGAATATTGCGGAGTGAGGCCGACCGCCATATACAACTGGTGGAGATCGGGGTTGCGTTCCTCCTCGTGCGGAAACAGTTCCTGGATGCGCTGCAAGCGTTCCAACGCTTTAGGCCGCATTCCGTACTGAACCAGAATCTCGGCTTGCAGCATG
>JBEEGK010000053.1:0-4376 GCA_041166845.1 Acidobacteriaceae bacterium | reverse complement strand
CATCCTCTGGTGGGCAAACTGCTGGAGGGAGGCAAGATGGTTCGCTACGGTGCGAAGTCTATGCCCTACGGTGGGTGGTGGGCAATTCCACCGGTGGCGGGAGATGGATGGATGCTTCTCGGAGACTCTGCCGGGTTCTTGAATTCTCAGCGACTGAAGGGAATTCATCTGGCAATCAAGAGCGGCATGCTCGCCGCCGAGACTGCTTTCGAAGCGCTAAGAAAAGACGATTCGTCATCTGCGATGTTAGGCGAATTTCAAAAAAAGGTCGAGAAGAGCTGGATACGAGACGAACTTTATAAAGTCCGTAATTTTCATCAGGGATTTGAGCACGGTTTCTTGCCTGGCATGTTCCATGCAGGAGTTCAACAATTCACTGGAGGTCGCGGCCTGCGTAACCGGTACCCGGGCACATCGGGATTCGAGCGCATGAAGAAACTGAGTGACCTTCCCAAAGATGGTGGCGATGAAGCGCATTTGCTTGGCCCGGCCAGAGGGGACGGGAAGCTCACGTTCGACAAGCTTACTGATCTTTATCACTCCGGCACGCGGCATGAAGAAGATCAGCCGGCCCACCTGATCATTCATGACACCAATATTTGTAACAGCCGCTGCATCGTGGAGTTTGGCAGCCCGTGCCAGAATTTCTGTCCTGCGAATGTATACGAAATGCTCGACGATGCGAGCGCGCCGAACGGAAAACGCATCAGCCTGAATCCTTCGAACTGCGTGCACTGCAAGGCGTGCGACATCCACGATCCCTACCAGATCATCACCTGGGTGCCTCCTGAGGGCGGTGGCGGTCCTAATTACGATGGCATGTAGTTGGCCCGATCCACGCAAGATTTCTTCGCTTACAGTTCTCCAAATCGTGGCAAAATAATCGTTTTGCCGGAAGGGCAAGCATCTCACTTGCGGAGACTTCTCATGCTTAATAAATTGCTGACTGCCATTCTATTTTCTGCTCTTCTATCAATCTCGTTACTTGCGCAGGATGAACCCCCTGCCGATGCTGAGAACTGCCAAGATTCTCCCATCATTACGCGCATGCCGGGCAGCACGATCCACAGTTGCGACAACAAAGAGTTCGAACAAGTAAAAGTGCCTGTCGCCAAGGACGCGAAAATAACCTGAAAGAAAACACTCTGGAGGGCGAATATCACTCATGGGACTATGGAACGCGTGAAGGCGTGAGTGACATACAGGTCTTTCGCAATTTTTGAGACCGCCTTGAAAAATGCAGGATTCACGATTGTCTATGAAGACTCGCCCAGCACCATAACAGCCCGAAAAGGTAACGCCTGGTATTGGCTCCAGAACAGCGGTTCGTACTATAACCAGATTATTCTGACCGCCAAGCAAATGACGCAGGAAGTGACTGCGGATGCATCCAGCATCGCCGAAGAGCTGAACAAGTCCGGACATATATCGCTGTACGGTATTCACTTCGAGACTGGCAAAGCAGCCATTCTGCCCGATTCTGAAAATATTCTTGGCGAGATTCAGAAGATGCTGCAGCAGAATCCAGATGTGAAGCTGAGCGTGGAAGGTCATACTGAACGTTGGCGGCGCGGCCGGCAATCAAACGCTTTCTGAAAAACGCGCACAGGCTGTGGTCGCGTGGCTTACCTCTCATGGAATCGAAAATTCCCGTCTCAAAGCAAAAGGCTGGGGACAGACCAATCCCGTCGAAGACAACCGCACCGACGAGGGACGTGCCAAGAATCGCAGGGTGGAGTTGGTAAAAATCTCTTAGTGGCGTAATGTGCAAAGGCCCGTATCCTGAGCAGCACATCCTGCATCCATCTATAATTGAAGTGAGTTTCCGACTGCCGCTGTATTCGGGCATACCCTAGTTGCGGCAGCGAGGGATGAATTAATCCCCAGGGTGCGGGCGGAAACGCCCCCGCCTCCCTGCTCGTTAGAGCACTTGGAAAGGAAACACTCGTCCGGGCGAAACTCCGTCTGCCGATTGTTTTCCTTTCCCGAGATACTATCAGCTCGCAACCGCATGAACCTGACAGACAAATACGGCCGCGCGATCACCGATCTGCGAATTTCCGTCACCGATCGCTGCAACTATCGCTGCGTCTATTGCCGGACCGGCAATGAAGGTGCGCTGTACGGCGATCTGCCGTTTGCCGACTATCTGCGGATGGCCCGTGCCTTCGCCAGTCTTGGCATCAAGAAGATTCGACTCACGGGCGGCGAACCGTTGTTGCGCAACGGCGTGGTGGCGTTTGTCCGCGAGTTGTCTAAACTGCGCAATTCCTACGGAGATCCGCTTGATCTCGCGATGACCACGAATGGTCATCTGCTCGCAGACATGGCGCAGCCGTTAAAAGACGCAGGACTGAGTCGCATCACCGTCAGCATGGACGCTGTGGATGCTGATCGGTTCGCGCGCATTACCCGCGTGCCGAATGGATTTCAGAATGTGCTAGCCGGGGTGCGCGCTTCCCGTCGCGCAGGATTGTGGCCGGTGAAAGTTAACTGCGTTCTCATGCGTGGATTTAATGAAGACCAGGTTGTCCCATTCGGAATCTTCGCGCGAGAAGAAGGCGTGGTTGTTCGCTTCATCGAATTCATGCCTTTGGAAGAAGACCGTAAGTGGACCCCTGACACGGTTGTCAGACTAGAAGAAATTCTGGAGCGGATGGCTGAGTACCGTGCACTGGTCGAGATTCCTCATGAGCGTAGCGAAACTGCGCGACGCTATCGCTTCGAGGATAGGAAGGGAGAAATTGGAATCATTGCGCCGGTGTCACATCCTTTCTGCGGACAATGCAGCCGCGTACGCCTCACCTCCGACGGAAAGATTCGTACTTGCTTGTTCTCGGTGTGGGACCACGATCTCCATGCACGCATGCGGCGCGGAGATTCCGATGAAGAGTTAGTGGAATTTATCCAGGACGTAATCCAGAAGAAGGAAGCCCGCCATCACATTGGCGAACCTGATTTCGTTCCAGCGTCGCGCACAATGGTCCACATTGGAGGGTAGTCTCTCTGGGACCCAGCAACATCACTATTCCAAATTATGTTTGCGTCCGACCCCGCTCTAAACCACTCGCTGGATTAGAATGGTTGATAGAGAATACTATGGCTGAGCGCACTTTTACTGTCGAAGAAGCACAATCACTTTTACCTGTTCTGGAGTCCTTGCTGCGCACCTCGATTGATGGAAAGCAATTCATCGAAAGCGTGGATGCCGAATTTCAGGAACTCGCTCATCAGGTATTTCTCAGCGGCGGGCTGTTGGTGAATGTTGTCCATATGGCGCGCCGCAAGGCTGAGCGCGAAAAGACAATCCAGCGAGTGAAAGATGCCATGGCGGAAATTGACGCCATCGGAGTTCAAGTGAAAGACCTCGAAACAGGTCTTCTGGATTTTCCCTGCAAGGTTGAGGGACGCACGATCCTACTTTGCTGGAAGTTGGGCGAGCAGGGGATCACCCACTGGCACACAACCAGCGACGGATTCGCTGGCCGCAAGCCGATTGACGAAAAAATCACCAAGGCTAAAAAAACCAACTAATCAGAAATCAATCGCAGCGCCGGAATTCAGGGGCGTCCGCCCTTCTTCCACTGCGGCGTAAAGTTAGAATTCACCAGCCACTGCACCGGCGCCAAAAGCGAACCAATCGCAGCGTCCATGTGTTTAAAGTCCAGATGAGCTATATCGTCGCTCGGCTGATGATAGTCGGCATGCAATCCGTAACTGGACACGGTTTGCGCGACGACTCCTTTTTTAGCGAGAACATAATTGTCCGAGCGCGCAAAGAAATCCTGGTCCGGATGCGGGTCAGCGACAAGTTTCGCGCCGTGCGCCGCCAGAGCCGGACCAAGGTTCGATCTTTCCCATCCGGTAAGCCAGACGGTGTCCGATTTTACGGCTGCATCAGCGCGGCCGAGCATCTCAAACTCGAGATTGGCAACAATGTCTTTAAGCTCCACGGGCGGATGCTCGCGGAAATAAGTTGAGCCCAGTCCGCCCAGTTCTTCACTTCCAAAAAGCGCGAAGATTACGGTGCGCCGCGGCCTGGCGCCTTTCCCTAGCACACGCGCCAGTTCCAGCGTTGCCGCAGTTCCAGAGGCGTCGTCGTCAGCGCCGTTGTAAATATTGTCGCCTTTCACAGGGGTTCCGATGCCGAGGTGATCGAGATGCGCGGAGAGTAGAACGGCGCTCTTACGTAGAACGGGATCTCGTCCTCGCAAGATGCCGACGGCATTCCATGTGAATCCTTTTTCTTCCGTCGAGAGCGCTTCGAAGCGCACTGTCGCTCCCTCAGGAGTGGCTTCTAATACCCGAAGCGCCTCCGCGTTCAGCGACAAAACATTGAAGTCTCCTCCCAAACCACGTGCCTCTCCCGAGAGTCG
>JBEEGK010000052.1:0-8711 GCA_041166845.1 Acidobacteriaceae bacterium | reverse complement strand
GGCGAATTCCCTTGGATGAAGGCTGGCGCAGAGTGGGTTTTGACCGCGCCATTCAAGGGAACCTCGATCCGGTTCTGCTCTTCGCAGAGTGGAATGAAATCAAGCAACGAGCCGAAGCCATCCTGCGACAAGCAGCTGGACACTCGGGCCACATTTTCAATCTCGGACATGGAATCCTGCCGGAGACTCCGGTGGAGAACGTGAAGGCGCTAGCCCGATTCGTTCGCGATCAATCTCCCAGTTTTAAAGTTGAGATGGCGTCGGAGAAAGAATGAGAGAGCTTCGTCTTTTCTCCGTGAGCGCATGAAACGCATCGCCATTGTTGGAGGCGGTATCTCCGGACTCTCCGCCGCATTCGCTCTGGAACAGAAACGCCAGACGGGAATAGCATGCGAGTATGTGCTTTTCGAGGCGTCCTCGCGCCTCGGCGGTGTGATTCAGACAGAAGAGATCGAAGGCTGCGTGGTAGAGGCCGGTCCGGATTCTTTCCTGACAGAAAAGCCCTGGGCATCCCGGCTTTGTCAGCAAGCCGGAATCGGCGACCAACTCATCGGCTCGAATGATGCCCAGCGCAAGACCTTTATTCTGATCAAGGGGAAATTGGTTCCCCTGCCGGATGGCCTCATGTTCATGGTTCCGACAAAACTCTTGCCGACAGCGCTCTCTCCTTTATTTTCGGTTGGTACAAAAGTTCGTATGCTCCGTGAATTGTTTTATCGTCCTCGTAAAGCTGGGAATGACGAGTCAGTTGCGTCCTTTATTGGACGCCACTACGGAAGCGAAATGGTCGAACGTCTGGCTGACCCGCTGCTGGCCGGAGTATATGGGGGCGAATCGTCTCAGCTGAGCGTGCGCGCTGTGCTGCCGCGTTTCGCCGACATGGAGGCCAAGCACGGCAGTCTGGGCCGAGGCATGCTCTCATCCGGCAGAAAAATGGCGAAATCTGGCGGCACCACGCCCAACCCAATTTTCACTTCTTTACGAAATGGCATGCAGCAGATGGTGGATGCCATTGAACAGCAATTGGCGAAGCAGTCCATTCGCAAGGACACGGTCGTGCGTGCCGTTCAGTTTAGAGGAATCGCATGGGAGCTAGTTTCCAACCTCGGGACTGAAAGTTTCGATGGTCTAATCCTAGCGCTGCCCGCATACCAAGCCGCTGAACTGGTCGAAGGCAGCAATCAACCATTGGCTCAGGAACTCGCCGAGATTGCTTACACGTCCTCGACTACAGTCGCACTGGGATACGGAAACGATGTACGCGCGGCTTTACCAGCAGGATTCGGCTTTTTGGTGCCGCAAGCTAAAAATAGAAAAATACTCGCTACGACTTTTGTTCATAACAAATTTCTTTATCGCGCACCGTCCGACAAGGCGCTGCTGCGATGTTTCCTCGGAGGACCGGGGGCCGAAGCGATGCTGAAGAGTTCTGATGAGGAAATTGTGGCGGCTGTTCGCCAGGACCTTCATGACATTCTGGGAATCAGGGCGGACCCTCATTTTGTTCGGATATATAAATGGAAGCAAGCCATGGCGCAATACAACGTGGGGCATCTGGAACGGAGGGCTCGAATCGAATCTTTGCTCAAACCACACGTTAATCTCGCTCTGGCAGGAAATGCCTACGACGGCATTGGAGTTCCCGACTGTGTTCGCGCCGGGGAAGATGCGGCACTGAGGATATTGAACGCCGTTGGCCTTCGGCAGGCTGTCGCAACCTAAAATTGCCGGACGATACTAACCTTCGCTTGTGCTTCTTTGTGTATTACGCCTGCGGGTTTTCCATTATTACAACCGTAACCTTGCCAGTGATGACTTCCGTTGCAGAAACGCCCTGCTTCGTGCAGGGTTAATAAAGTAGAAGGAAACTCTATGAGCAAACAGTATTTCGGCATCATGCTTTTGCTGTTCTGTTCCCTGGCGCGGGCGCAAGAACAGACGCCTTCCGACCAGCCGCATGATATGTCGGGGATGCCGGGCATGAGCCAGAGCGCACAAGGGAAAGACACGTCTGACAAAGAAGCGCAGGGGAAAGAGAAAGACGCCCAGGATAAAGACGCCGACGAAGCCGCGACAGTGCCG
Organism: Acidobacteriaceae bacterium; assembly: GCA_041166845.1. Taxonomy (GTDB): domain Bacteria; phylum Acidobacteriota; class Terriglobia; order Terriglobales; family Acidobacteriaceae; genus JALYIM01. Next base: position 6,629 of record JBEEGK010000052.1, on the reverse strand, counting down.
GCCGCGCATGACACGCCCGGAGCTGTGGCCGGAAGCGCGACTGCTATTCATTCCATGGAAGGCCATCACGTGGACATGGGTCCGCATATGAAGATGACTTCTCTGCGCGAAATGAAACCAGATGATCAGGAAAAGGCGGCCAGTGTACTCCAGACCGCGCGTGCAGTTGCGGCAAAATACCAGGATTACAAAGATGCGTTGGCGGAAGGCTACAAAATTTTTCTTCCCAATTTACCGCAGAAACAATATCACTTCACAAATTATTGGTACGGGTACGAAGCAGGAGTCCGCTTTAATCCCGCACATCCCACTTCACTTCTTTATGAAAAACACGGGGACGATTACAAGCTTGTCGGGCTTATGTACACGGCTCCCAAACATGCCTCGGAAGAGGAACTCGATTCCCGCATCCCGTTGAGTATTGCGCAGTGGCACGCGCACATTAACCTGTGCCTGTCTTCCCAGGACAAAAAGCCGCAGACGATGTCGGGACATCCCAAGTTCGGATTAGGTGGATCTGTCACGACCAAGGAAGCGTGCGACGCCGCGGGCGGTAGATTCATGCCGCAGATTTTCGGCTGGATGGTCCACGTCTATCCCCTGGAGCAAAAGCCGGAAGAGATCTGGTCAGTCGAGCGGCAAGCACACAGCCATATGGACTGAATTTGCGGGATCAGGTTCGAGCGGTGCTGTGCGTAGATTCTTCAATTGCTGACCTTAGCTGCTCCACCGACCAGGCGACCTGCTCTTTGGTTGTTATGGCGGGGGGCGCAATTAAAATGTGGTCACCGGCAGTTCCGTCCACGCATCCCTGTACCGGATAAACCAGTACACCACGCCGCATCGCAGCTTGCGCGACCTGCCCGGCGAAGTTGTTTGCTGGGGGAAACGGACGCTTAGCTTGCTTCTCAGCCACAAACTCGACGCCCCATAGCAATCCGATTCCCCGGACTTCGCCCACAGCATCCAAACTGCGTAGTCCGCTGAGCTTTTCTTTCAATTCCGAGGCGACAGCGCCGGCGTGATCGGAATTCGCGGCAACAACTAATTGATGTTGCTCGATGTATGCCAGCACGGCACGACCGGCGGCCACTGATATCGGATGTGAATTGTAGGTAAATCCATGCAGGAACGCGCCTGATCCATCTGCTATTGCATCCACAACTTTCCTGGTCACTAGCACAGCCCCCAGGGGCGCGTACCCGCTCGAAAGTCCTTTCGCGGTTACCAGAATGTCAGGGGCAATATTCCAATGTTCGACCGCAAATGCCCGGCCGGTGCGTCCCATGCCGGTCATCACTTCGTCCGCAATCAGCAGGACGTCGTTTCGTTTACATATATTTGTGATGCTCTGAAGATATCCCGGAGGCGGGACAGCCGCGCCCAGTGTCGCACCGCTGACTGGCTCAAGGATAAAAGCAGACGCTTCTCCGCCTGCGGATTCAATCGCAATTTCCAATTCCGCCGCATATTGATCACCGCAACCCGGCATCCATCGGCGCATTCGAAGACGCAGCGATAGCAGTAAGGAATTCCAATATGAGCGAATTCACGCACCATCGGCACATAGATTTCACGGCGTCGCTTATTTCCGGAAACCGATAAAGCTCCGAGCGTTGAGCCATGATAGCTCTGAGTACGGCTCAACACCTGAAACCGCTTAGGACGGCCGCTTTCCACTTGATACTGTCGCGCCAGCTTCAGCGCTGTTTCCACCGCCTCTGATCCGCCACAGGTGAAATAGACCGCGCCTCCGCGAAATGATTCGCCGGCAAATTCCAGCAGCTCGTGAGCAAATTCTTCTGCCACCGGAGTCGTGAACTGGCTGGTATGCACAAACTCCACTTGCTTGGCCTGTTGCATCATTGCGGCGGGAATTGCTGGGACGCCGTGTCCGATGAAGTTGACCGCGGCCGAACCGGATAAGTCGAGATATTGCTTGCCCCGCGCGTCCCAAATGCTAGCGCCCTCCGCGCGCACGGCAGAAGGGAATGCTTTGCGGAAAGAGCGCAGCAGTAGCGGCGATCCAGAGGCGCCGCGGACAGGGATGGAATCCAGCACAGGCAAATTATCGAACGCATCAGCGAGCTCTGTCAAAAAGATGGTCTAGTTATTCCGCGTTCGCTGAACAACACGAACCAGCGCGCGTATTCAGGACCGCTTTTTATTCTTGTAGAATCGCCGTTGCATGGTGGATTCCCTGAATGCTCCTCAGCTGAGCCGTGGCGCGGACCTGCGCCGCCGTGCATTCCGCATGTTTCGTCCGTCGCACCAGCACTCGGCGTTTTCTGCGACCCTGCTGTTGATGTCGGCGGTGATGCTGTCGCGCATCGTGGGATATCTGCGCGAACTTTATATTGCATGGCTTTTCGGTGCCGGGGCGCAGACCGATGCTTACGTTGCCGGATTCACCATCCCCGACTGGTTGAACTACATTCTCGCGGGCGGCACGGCCTCCATCACTTTCGTCTCCATCTACACACGCTTTTTGGCAGAGGGCAAGGAAGAAGAAGCGCAGAAAACCTTCTCAGTCACGATCACGGTCATGACTGCGGTGTTAGGACTAGGAATTATTCTCACGGAAATCTTCGCGCCGCAAATTTCCCGCTGGTGGTTCGCGGGCTTCACGCAACAACAGTTGGATTTATGCGTCCACTTGACCCGCATTCTCTTGCCCGCACAGCTGTTTTTCTACGTTGGTGGAGTTGTCTCCGCCGTTCTTCTGTCGCGAAGGTTGTTCCTGTTCCCCGCTTTTGGCCCGCTCATTTATAACGCTTTCATCATTCTGGGCGGGATGTTGCTGTCGCGGCCGCTCGGTATTGCATCGTTGGCTTGGGGCGCACTCGTGGGCAGCATCATTGGCCCGTTTTTAGTGAACGCGATTGGCGCCGCGAAAGTTGGGATGCGGTTTCGCATCTCTTTCGATATTCACAACAAAGCTTTTCGTGAGTGGATACGCCTTTCAATTCCACTGATGTTGGGGGTTTCGTTAGTCACGGCCGACGACTGGATACTCCGCCACTTCGCCTCCGGTGGCGTAGGCGAAATCACCCGCCTTAACTATGCCAAACGCTTGTTCGCACTCCCAATTGCAGTTTTGGGTCAGGCCGTGAGCCAGGCTTCGCTGCCGTTTTTTGCCCGATTATTCAGCGAGAAGCGCATGCAGGAATTCGGAAACACGGTCAACGAATCCATTTTTCGCATCGTGGCGGTTTCGCTGCTGGTGAGTAGTTTCATGATGGCTGCATCGCTGCCGCTGGTTGATCTTGCATACCGGCGCGGACACTTTCATTTTTCGGACTCGCAAGAGACCGCTCTGTATTTTTTCTGGTTTTCGCTTTCACTGGCTTTCTGGGCGGCCCAGGGCCTTTACGCCCGCGCTTTTTATGCCGCAGGAAACACGATTACGCCCATGGTAGCCAGCACCCTGATAACTCTGGTGTCGCTGCCGATTTATGCGGCCCTCTACCACGCTTTCTCGACCGTTGGGCTGGCCTTGGCTTCGGACTTAGGCATCCTTGCGAATTGCTCTGCCATGGCGATCCTGCTGCATCGGCGAAAGCTGGTGGCAACCGGAAATTTGCGATGGGGCGAATTATCGAAGGCATCTCTTACCGCAGCCGTAGCAGGAGTGCTAAGTTACTTTGTGGCGCGGGGAGTTATGACCAGCAACAGCCGAGCAGCTGATGGGAAAGCCCTGGCTCTAATTAGCGTGACGTGGAGTGCCGCCGTCGCCGCCGGATTGTGGATCACACGATCACAACTGCCGGCAGAGTTGCGCCGGCGAAAGAAAGCCAACGCTCCGCCCGACACCGAGGAGGCTGGAAATTGACTACCGGCATTGGGCCCTGATTTACAGTTATCCATGACGAAGCACTTCCAAGTTTTGCAAAGCATCCAATAATTTCCGACCCTCGGCAGGGTCTTTTCCGTCCTGCCACACTTCGCGCAGCCGCTTCTGCACCAAAGTATGAGCTGCTTCGATCAACTTCGGCAGCTTTTCCGGATCCAATTCAAGAATCGCGGCCCGGTAAAGATCCAACCAGTCTTCCCCGTTAGAATCGGACAATCAATATCTCCAGCCTTGCCAAGCCGAGTTCTGTCACTGCTCCAGGCAATACTCCAGTGCAATGTAGTCACGGGCATACGTTCTCAGTTCGGCGTGGAACACGACGAATCAGATCAGCTTGTTCCGACGCCGAAATTAAACGACTGGATCGCCCTATAACACTCGCACGCGGATTCCTCGAGCGCCTTACGCTGTACGATACGAACTACCCCGCGCAAGTTTTCGATGAGACCAGCCCGTTGTAGGATGCCCGCCGCCAGGCTGACACTTGGTCTGCCTGCACCCAGCATTTGGGAGAGAAACTCGTGTGTGATCGGCAATTCGTCAGAAGCAATGCGGTCCTGGCACATCAGCAGCCATCGCGCGAGCCTCTGTTCGATCTCATGCAGCCGGTTGCAAGCCGCAATCTGCGCGACTTGCATGCCCTGGATGAGGACGTAGCGATTTAGCAGGGCGCGCAGCTCAGGCGCGTGGGACAAAGCGCTCTCCAGCGCATCGGATTTGATTCGTAATCCGGAGCCCGCAATTTGCACGATCGCTCTATGAGGGCCCCGCCGGAAGCCCACCGCCAGCGGAGTTCCCACGATTCCCTCTCTTCCGACGAGTGCCACTTCAACACTTTTACCATCCGCCGTAAGAATCACCAGCGACACCAAGCCCTGGTTTAAGAAATAAGCAAAATCAATTCTTGCTCCCGGCTCGTGCAGTATCTGATGCTGAGGCAAGTCCACGTATTCAAGATGAGGTTCGAGAACAGCGAGTTCTCGAGGCGGAAGCGCAAGCAGAGTCAAATTCTGCGTGGGCGATTCGCTCGTAAGCGTCTGCGCACCAGCGTCCACCGGCTGGGGCGGCTGTTTTTTAATTTTTCGGGTTTTCGAGGATCTCAAGCAGCTTTCCTTGCAAACCGCGCGCCTGGGATGTAATGGAGTCCTCGTAGCGTATTGATGTAGCGCGCACTTGTCTGTTCGCCAGCGAACGCATTTTCCTCAGCGTGAGCGGCGAATACCTTTCTTATGCGGCACCGTCACGGGACGGCTCCCACAAATTAGTTACTCAAGAAATTAGGATGGTTTTGGGCGCGTGCCGTCAGCTGGAACGGTGTCCGGAGATACTGTAGGAGCGCTGTGTTATTGGAGGAAAACTGCCGGGTCGGAAACCTACATGGTCGGGTGTAGCAGGAGTCCCAAGCAAGTGCCAAAACAAACGAGCATCCTTATGAGTTAAGGATGCTCGTCGTACGGCAATAACTCTCTTACAAAATTACGCCTAAGCGCGAGCGGCGGCGACTTCGGACGTTGTGGTGCTTCCGGCGGCCGTCTTGACTTCTTCACCGTTGGCCTTCTGTCCGGCCTTGCGAATGTCAATGCCACCCTTGAAGAATGCGCCATCTTCAATGGAGATGCGGGCTGCAACTACGTCTCCGGTGAGTGATCCGTCGCTGCGGATATCCACACGATCACTGGCAGTCAGATTGCCGCGGACTTTTCCCAGGATAACGATTTCACGCGCGGTAATATTCGCGGAAACGATTCCGTTGCGTCCCACGGTGACCCGGTTGCCGGAAAGATTGATCGAGCCTTCCACGCGGCCGTCAATGTACAGCGACTCGGAGCCCGTCACCTCGCCTTTGATCACCAGCGACTTGCCTATTGTGGCCTGGTCCGCAGTGCTCGTTGCGACTGGACGGTTGGGGATTGCCGCAGGGGTCTCGCTCACAGAGGTCGCGGTCGGCGTGGACATGACAGGACGTTCCGGCTCGTTGGGCCGGTTAGGTGTTGTTGTAGGCTGATTTGTAGGCTTCCACATGTCGCAAATAATCCTTTCATGGATAATAAGTTAAGCTGCTAACACGCACTTGATGACCAAATGAGATTCTACTCCGCTTATGTGCCAGCGTGTACTAAAAATCGTCAGCCTCTCGCGAAATAGAAAGTTCATGGTGGGAGCGTTCCAAAGCAGTTTCAACTGCGCGCTGGATGGCGCCGCCAAAGCCGTCCCGCAGGCCATAACCACATTATGAATGAGAGCAGGATTACAGATGCGCTCATCCTGAAGAAGATCGAGCACCAGCCGAAACGCTCCGCCAGTTTCAAGCAACTTGTGCGCGAGCTCGGGCTCCATGGCACCGAGCGCCACGCTCTCTCCGCCCGCCTGCAACGCCTCTTAACCGCGGGTCAGTTAAGCCTGGCCGAGGCAGACCGCTATGCCATCCCGCAACAAACTGCTGCCTCTAAGAATAATGCTGTCATTGGACGTCTGAGCATGCATCGCGACGGCTTCGGATTCGTAATTCCAGATGCCAGCTCTCTCGACGAGCGTCTCAAGGCCCGACTCTCCGGAGACATTTTTATTCCCCCGCCAGCAGTGGGCTCTGCCATGCATGGAGACCAGGTTCTCGTGGAAATCGCTGCCATTCGTCCCGACGGCAGGGCGGAGGGGCGGATTATTCGTCTCCTGAACCGCGCCCACTCTACGATAGTCGGGAAATTTCACTACGGCCCGCGCCGGAATTACGTAACCCCGATTAATCAGAAAATTGCGCAGGACATCCTCATCCCTC
>JBEEGK010000051.1:0-3690 GCA_041166845.1 Acidobacteriaceae bacterium | reverse complement strand
GTCCGCGCCACGGAATATCCATCCCATGAGGCTCCTTCCGGCCGTCCTTTTCAGTTTTGTACTCGCCGCTCTCCCTTTATCCCAGGGCCAGACCCCAAGGGCGTCCGCCAGCATCGCTCGCCCGCCCATTGTCGGCGTCGCCCACATCGGCCTTAGGACCGACGATCTTGCAGCAGCCCGGAAGTTCTATACGGGCATCCTGGGATTCGCCGAGCCGTTCAGTCTTGATCATCCAGCGTCAGAAGGCGGTGGCATGCTGCTGACGTATTTCAAGGTCAATGATCACCAGTACATCGAGGTGTTTCCTGAGCTCAAAGATCCGAAACAGGACCGCCTGTCCCACATATCATTTGAAACCCTCGATGCCGAGCAGATGCGAGTGTACCTGGCAAGCTGCGGAGTTAAAGTGCCGGATAAGCTGGAGCCGATGCTGGACGGCAATCGTGGGTTTGACGTGACAGATCCCGACGGACACGATGTTGAGTTCGTAGAGTTTCGAGCGAATTCTCTTCACTTACGAAGTTTTGGAAAGTTTCTTCCTGACACCCGTATCTCCCGTCGAATCATTCACGTCGGAGTGGTAGTGAAAGACCGGGCGGCCTCAGACCACTTTTACAAAGACATTCTCGGCTTCAAGGAATTCTGGCATGGAGGCATGACAGACAAAGTTACTGATTGGGTTGATCTACGCGTGCCCGACGGCACGGATTGGCTGGAATACATGTTGAACGTCCGCCACCCCGACGTCAAAACGCTCGGAGTGATGCACCATCTCGCGCTGGGAGTTCCCAATGCGAAAGCGAGTTACGAGGCATTGTTAACGCGCGGCTTGAAGTCTAAGGAAAAGCCGGAGATCGGCCGCGACGGCAAGTGGCAAGTGAATCTCTATGATCCGAATTTTACTCGGGTGGAATTGATGGAACCAAAACCGGTAGAAAAGCCTTGCTGCTCTCCAATGTTGCCATAGCCTTTGGGATGCTACGATCTTCACGAATGCGATGGTTGATCAACCAATCGCGAAGTCTTATCCGTGGCAAAAACGATGTCAGCGTGAAATAACGTCCCCGCGATACGAGTAGCGATCGCTACCATTTCCTTTTGACCTTCGAAGACTTTGACTCTGGTGGCTTGCGAGAATTCCGGCAGGTTGACCGTAAGTCCGCTGCGCATGCGGGCAATCATCTCTTCATTTGCCATCACCGCAGGGAATTGCGGCAACAATTTTCGCGGATGAATGAAAAATTCTTCGACTTCCCCACTGTTAGCCGCCTCACTCATTTTCTCAAGAGTATGCGAGTCTTCGATGCGGAATTCCCCCACAGTCGTCCGGCGAAGCGACTCCAAGTGCGCGCCACAGCCGAGGCTTTGTCCTAGCTCGTGGATGATGCAGCGAATGTACGTCCCTGAGGAAACGCTCGCGCGAAATGTGGCACGATCGTCCGAGACACTCAGAATTTCCAACTTTTTGACTTCAATACTCACTGGATCGAGCAGTACCGTCCGGTTTTTTCTCGCCAGCTCATAGGCCCTCACGCCATTAATTTTCTTGGCTGAGAAGGGCGGAGGAACTTGTTCGATAACACCCACGAATTGTTCGGTCAGCTTTTTCATCTCAGCCAAAGATAGCGAAGCCGTTGTGATCTCCCCAATACGTTCGCCGTCCGCGTCGTAGGTGTTCGTGGCAAAACCAAAGCGGGCCACGCCTTCGTAGGTCTTGTCAGAGCCGGTATAAAATTGCGCGATGCGAGTTAAGTTCCCGATCACAAGGGGCAGAACTCCAGTGGCGAGTGGATCGAGCGTGCCCAAATGCCCGACCGAGCGATGCCGCACGATTCTCCTCACACGGTTTACGACATCGTGAGAAGTCAGACTCTTAGGCTTGTCCACAATCAAGACGCCGTTCATTAGCGCTTTCTGCGTCCTCGTCTTCTCGGCATGCATCCAAACGTTTGTCATATTCTCTTAGTAATTAGTATCTCGTAAATCCTTTATGATTCCCATCCGCGACGATCAGCCTCGCTTCAGCACTCCGTACATTACGTACGTGCTCGTGGCCATTAACGTTTTTGTCTTTCTGTTTGAATTATCGGTGGGAGCCCAAGGCCAGCGCGCCCTCAATGCCTTTATTGAAGAATTCGGAGTGGTGCCCAGCCATTTCACCGGCGCTTTAAGCGGTCACTACACGGTTCCCTATCTCGGACTGTTCATCCCTATTCTCACTTCCATGTTTCTGCACGCCTCGTGGCTTCACATCCTGGGCAATATGTGGGTGTTATGGATATTCGGCGACAACATTGAAGATTATCTGGGGCACCTCACTTATCTGGTTTTCTACCTGGTCTGTGGGTTCGCCGCTTCGATCACGCACATCTTTCTAAATTTTGGATCGACCGTCCCCAGTGTGGGTGCGAGCGGCGCGATTGCCGGAGTTATGGGAGCATATTTCCTGCTCTATCCTAAGGCTCGAGTCCTGACCCTGGTTCCATTTCTCATTTTCTTTACTATGTGGCTGCCTGCATGGATTGTGCTGGGATACTGGTTTCTGACTCAGTTCGTGAGTGGGGCCACCAGCATCGCTTTCTCCAGCGAGACTAGAGGCGGGATTGCTTTCTGGGCGCACGTTGGTGGATTTGTTGCCGGAATCGTGATGATCAAACTTTTCCCGCAGAGAACTTACAGCCAGCGTTACGCTACCTGGTAGCGCTGTAATAGGACGGCAAATTCCACCGCCCGCTATAATAATATTGTGAGTTCTCAATCAATTCAGCAGCGCGCCTCGGCTGACTTTCCTACCCGCTGGGGCAAATTTCGCATATTCGGATTTCAGGGCCAGTTTCGGTCCGGCGGCTCCGCAGAAAAGAACGAAGATGCCGTCGCGCTGGTGATGGGCGACGTGAAAAACGGCTCACCGCTGGTCCGCATTCACTCGCAATGTCTCACTGGAGACGTCTTCGGCTCGCTGCGATGCGACTGCCGCCAGCAATTAGAGATGGCGTTAGCGATGATTGCCGACGAAGGCTGCGGAGTTCTGATCTACGAGCAGCAAGAGGGACGAGGCATTGGCCTGATGGCCAAACTGCAGGCCTATGAATTACAGGACTCCGGCCTCGACACGGTGGAAGCCAACGAACAGCTTGGATTCAAGGCTGACCAGCGAGAATTCGCGTTACCAGCCGAGATTCTGAAAGCGTTGGGCGTTTCTCAAGTTCGCTTGCTTTCCAACAACCCCGACAAAGTGGCAGCGCTCGAACGCGGTGGCATAAGAGTGACAGAGCGCGTCCCCTGCGAGGTGTCGCCCAACAGCCATGCGGAAGATTACATGAAGACCAAGAAAGAAAAGTTAGGACACATCTTCTCGTCCCGTTAAGAACTTTCCCCACGACTAATTTTAAGCTGGCCAGATTTCTAACGCTGTCCGACTCAAGATTTGTTGTTGGATATGTTGCGGCAGCGACAGCGCGCGAAAGTCAGCGAGATTCTTCTTGATGTCGGGAACTCCGGGACCGGGCCAATCCGTCCCAAATAATGTTTTCGCGGCGATCTCTTCCAGTCGCGGAAAGTATTTCAGCAACATCTTGGGCGGAATTCCGCTGATATCTAAAAAGACATTTGGATGCCGCCTAACCAGAAAGAAGGCGGTCTCCATCCAGAGTGGCCTTCCACCGTGCGCCATCAGGATTTTCATCTTCG
>JBEEGK010000050.1:0-5064 GCA_041166845.1 Acidobacteriaceae bacterium | reverse complement strand
ACGGTTTTGTTGCTGTGGCAATTCGCTTCGATCTTCTTTTTATTGCTGGCGTGCTGGCTGCTTAGCGGAAAATGCTTTCGAGAGCAGGGGCCTCGCTGGGCGGGAGTCTCGCTGGTCGCCGCGCTTTTGACGCTGCCCGTGGCAGGGACGGCACTATACATTCTGGATCAATACACGAATCCCCGAAATCTCGTCGCGTCCGCGGGAATCTTCGCCATCAACGCTGTTTTAGAAAAGAAATACTTTCAAATGGTTTTGTGGCTGGCGGCCGCCTTCGCGATGCATCCATTGATGCCAGTCTTCGTGCTGTCGTTTTGCCTCTTGCTAATTGTGATGGGGAGTGGCCGATCTTCGTCCCTGCAACTAGCGGCAATCTCGCCACTGGGATTTTTATTTGATCCTCCGTCGCCTGCTTACCATGAAGCCCTGAATTCTCATTCGTATTTTTTGCTACTTCGGTGGGAATGGTACGAATGGCTGGGGATTATCGCGCCGATAGTTCTGTTGTGGTGGCTCAGCCGACTGGCGCGTGCGAACAAGCAGCAGACGCTGGAACTGCTTTGCCGCGCGCTGGTTGTCTACGGCTCCATTTACTTCATCGGAGCTCTCATCGTTGCAATCCCTGCTCGCCTCGAAAACCTCTCTCGCCTGCAACCGCTGCGCAGCCTTTACTTGCTCTATATCTTGCTGGTTCTCATTGGCGGTGGATTCCTCGGCCAATATGTTTTGAAGGCGAAAGTGTGGAGATGGCTCGCACTGTTTTTGCCGTTGTGTGCCGGCATGTTTTTCGCACAGCGGGCTTTATTTCCCGCGAGCTCGCATATCGAGTGGCCGGGTACCACTCCGAAAAATCAGTGGGCGCAGGCTTTTCTTTGGATTCGCGACAATACTCCGGTCAACGCGTTTTTCGCGCTCGATCCGTCCCACATGCGAATTGACGGCGAAGACATGCACGGATTTCGCGTTATGGCAGAACGAAGCATGCTCGCGGACGCCGTGAAAGATAGCGGCGCAGTTTCGATGTTCCCTCCGCTGGCGGAGAAATGGCTGGAGCAGGTGCACGCGCAAAACAATTGGAAGCAGTTTCAGCTATCTGACTTCCAAAGGCTGCATGCAAGCTACGGAGTGGACTGGGTCGTCTTACAGCAGCCTGGAACAGCCGGACTGCAATGCCGATACCAGAATTCAGCGGTCATGGTTTGCCGAATATAGTGGCCGCATCTTGTTTCTGACAGGACGATTCCCGTTAGACTCGTCATCTAACTAGTGAGACCATTAAGACTGTTCAGCGGGAGCGAATACATGAAACGCAAAATATTCATGTGGGCGAGTGCTGGATTTTTTGTTGCGGCCTTTTGGGCGCTTTACGCCTTTGCAACATTCCCATCTACAAACGAAGCAATGCGGAATATTTGGGGTTGGATCAGCTTAACCTGTCCTATTGCGATCGCCGGAAAGCATTACCCTATCGGTCTCTACGAGATGCTGGCGATTAATGCGCTGACGTATGCCTCGGTCGGTCTGATCGTCGAAAGTCTGCGGCAACAACTACATCGAGTGAGCTAGATCAAAGCGAACCGAAACCGCAAGGGGAGTTGCGTCATGAAAAGTGGGCGTATCTTGCGCCCGATAGTAATGGTGCCAATAACACTCGCACTCTTTCGCTGGTTGATGCAGCCAGCGGGGGAACTATGTGCCATCGCCATTCGTCGCCGATGGCCAGATGCGTGGTTTTCTAGCTCTATTGTTTTGGACGCCGATTTTCTCGCGCTATCATTTTCGATTGTGATAGCGGTTGTCATCATCCAGTACGCATCGAACCGTTACTTAATTTCAAACTGAGGCACTACCCCGCAAGGCGTCTGCTTGCCCCTTTTCCTTCCGCTGCATATACTGTGCTGTTTGCCTGACCATCCCAAGTCCCTGATTTCGGTGACGGCCCGCATTCCATCGTTTTGCTCATACATCGGAGATTGACTCATGAAGACCGTTTCCCTCGAACAGGAGACTAATCCGTGGGAGGCGCAGGCCGCCCGTTTTGACTTTGCCGCGCAGAAGCTCAACCTTGACGAAGGCCTGATGAAGGTCCTACGTTATCCCACGCGGGAAATCATCCTTCACATCCCAGTCGCGATGGACAACGGACGCCTCGAAGTCTTCACTGGCTTTCGCGTGCAGCACTCCATCGCCCGCGGCCCAAGTAAGGGCGGCATCCGCTACTCTCCGGACGTAACTCTGGACGAAGTTCGCGCTCTCGCGAGCTGGATGACGTGGAAATGCGCGGTGGTGAACATTCCCTTCGGAGGCGCAAAGGGTGGTGTGATTTGTGACCCTCACAAGATGTCCATGGGCGAACTCGAGCGCATGACCCGCCGCTATACCGCGGAGCTGGTGGACTTCATCGGACCTGAAAAAGATGTTCCCGCCCCCGACATCAACACTAACGAACAGACCATGGCGTGGATCATGGACACCTACTCCATGCACATGCGCCAGACGGTGACGGCAGTGGTCACCGGCAAGCCGATCAACATCGGCGGTTCGCGTGGACGCCGCGAGGCCACCGGACGCGGCATCATGATCGTTTGCGAACAGGCCATCAAGAGGCTGGGACTGGCTCGCGAGTCTACGCGCGTGATCGTGCAGGGCTTCGGGAACGTTGGATCCAATGCCGCTCTACTCATGGCAGAGGCTGGCTACAAAATCATCGGGGTTATTGAGGTGGACGGCAGCCTCTACAACAAGAATGGAATTAACGTGAAGGCGCTGTCGGAATATCGCCAGAAAAATCGCACGGTGGTTGGATTCCCCGGGGCGGACAAAGCTGATCCCGCCGAGCTTTTTCTTGCCGAATGCGAGATTCTGATACCCGCCGCTACTGAAAACCAGATCACCAGCCGCAACGCTGATCGAGTGAAGTGCAAGATCCTCGCGGAAGGCGCCAACGGACCCACTACTGCGGCCGCTGACGAAATTCTTGCGAACAACGGAGTATTCGTGATCCCCGATATTCTTTGCAATGCCGGAGGCGTCACTACTTCTTACTTCGAATGGGTGCAAGACCGCCAGGGATATTTCTGGCAAGAGTCGGTAGTGAACGAGCAGCTTGAGCACATCATGGTCACGGCCTTCGACGATGTCGTGCGCTACGCCCAGACTCACAGTGTCCACAACCGGATTGCAGCTTACATGCTGGCGATTGATCGCGTGGCCTACACGATCAGGCAGCGCGGAATTTACGCCTGAGAATAACTGGCATTTGACGGCTCGGCGTCGTAGAATTCCACCTCCAATTCGATCCAGGAGGATATTGCATGCGAAGGAATCTCGTTGCACGTCTGTTAACTACACTGTTTGCTATCGCTCTAATCGCCGGCTCAGGGATGGCTCAAAATGCCACCAAGACCGCCAAGTCCGAGAAGCCAAGCGCCGGCGCGACCAAGCCCGATCTGCTGGACATCAACAGCGCCACCAAAGAACAATTGGACGCTTTGCCGGGAATCGGTGACGTCTACTCGCAGAAGATCATTGACGGCCGCCCCTACAAGACGAAAACTGATCTGGTGAGAAAGAAGATCGTTCCGGCAGCTGCCTACAAGAAGATCAAAGATCAGATCACCGCCAAACAGAAGTAATTGGGTGTTGAGAAAAAAGCAGGTCCCTCGACTTCGCTCGGGACGACAGTAAGACCAAAGATGACAGTGAGACTAAGTGGAAGACTTGGTGACAGCTTTCATTGCTTCCTGATTGGCGCTGGAGCATAATCTGGGCTGGTACCGATTTTGGCCTGAATCGGTGCCAACCCCTGATATCCGGTGAACCTGCCGAACTCCATTACGCTGACTCGCATTTTCAGCATCCCCGTGCTGATCTGGATTCTTTCCACCAATCGCTTTCAAGGCACCGGAGGAGAAAAAGAGCTCCTCGCCTCGGCACTCTTTATCGCCGCTTCCATCACCGATGGAATCGATGGCTATCTGGCCCGTAAGCGCGATCAGATCACAACCAAGGGGATTCTCCTGGATCCTCTAGCCGACAAACTCCTTATCGCCGCTGCCTTCATCACCTTGGTGCAATTTAATCCCAGGCTCGTTCCCGCGTGGATGGCCGTGGTAATTATCGGGCGCGAGTTTCTCGTAAGCGGACTGCGCTCGATCGCCGCGTCCGAGGGCTTCACCATCGAGGCCAGCGATTTAGGCAAATTCAAGATGCTGGTTCAGATCGTCTCGGTGGTGGCGGTCATCCTCGATCACCACTGGCAGGTATGGACGGTTTATAGCTATTACGTTTTCCCGGTGGATTGGATTGCGCGACTCGCAATCTGGTTCATGGTGTTCCTATCGTTGGCATCCGCCATAGATTATTTCGTGGCATTCTGGTCAAAGATTGATAAGCGCGTTGTGAAACGCCGCCGCCGCGCCTTCGTCCTCAGTCGCCGGAGGAAACGCGATGTACCCGCAATCTGAAAGTCCCTACTCAAACGCCGTCGCGAACAACGATTATTCGCCCAGCGAACGAGCGGCTCTGCTTGAGCTAGCTCATCGAGCAATTCTTTCCTCACTGGATGGCGTCACAATTTCATCTTCCGCGCCCACCGCGCATCTTGCCGAACCTCGCGGAGTATTCACAACTGTCTACCTCGACGGCAACTTGCGCGGCTGCGTGGGAAATGTCTCCCCGAACAATTCGCTCTACGAAACCGTGATTGAGACTGCCCGGTCGGCGGCGTTTGATGATCATCGCTTCCCTCCGATCACGCCCGAGGAAGCTCCGAATATCGAGATTTCGTTAAGTGTTCTGTCGCCTGTGGTCTTGATAGATCCCCGCGATATCGAGGTCGGCAGGCACGGGCTGCTCATTGCCCTCAATGAATCTCGCGGCCTGCTGCTTCCACAGGTCGCAACCGAGCACGGATGGGACCGGATTACGTTCCTGGAGCACACATGCCGCAAGGCAGGCTTGCCGCCAGACGCCTGGCGCACCGGAGCCACAGTTGCAGCCTTCACAGCGGAAGTGTTTGGGGGAACTGCCGGCAAGCCTCGCGAGCAATAAAAATGGGAGAGG
>JBEEGK010000049.1:0-4796 GCA_041166845.1 Acidobacteriaceae bacterium | reverse complement strand
AGCAGCGCGCCCACGATACAGAACGGTAAAAGTACCCAGAGGCAACTGCGAACCATGTCTACCCAAAAGTTCCCTATGGTTTGCATTTGCCGCCGCGAGATACCCATATGCCTGTCATGGGAGGACTCGACGCGGCTCGAACAATATCAGCAATCAGCCCTAATCTTCCGATAGTAATGTTCACCATGCATAGCTGTGACGAGCTTTTGAAAGCAGCGCAAAAGTTTGGGATCAAGCACGTTTTCCCGAAGTCGGATGGCTTCGGTCCGCACGTCCTCGACGCAATAAAGGCCCTTTTGGTTTGACAGGGTCGGGTTTCGATGTGTTTTGCAGGGACGCCCCAAGCTTGTTACGAGCAGTTTTGTCCTACAGGCAACGCTGTAGGCGGCCTAAGCCTTACTCCCAACCCCCCTAAATCTAAGCGTTTCAGCGCTCTCCCATTGGCAGACAGAATGCTCCAGAATCTGGGTAAATACAACATAGAGCGAGGTGATATGCGCCCGTTTAAACACGCAGTTGGAATGTTTACGCCACTCGTCCGAGTCGCGACTTCGAATTCTCCGTTGTTTGATGATCGCGAGTTTTACGGTCCGAATATCCACGACTCACGATATTACTGGCTGAATGGTGAGACCCAGGCAAAGTGGAATGATCCCGATGCCATCGTAAAGGCGAAAAGGGGGAATGTGCGCGGCCTCGCCCTTCGAAAAATTAGCTAAATAAAGGAGGTTTCATGAAACGCTTGCTCAGCCTCTTCGTCTTGATGTGTATTACTGCAGCATTTGCGCAGCAAAGCCAATCCCCTGGCAGCCCTCCCAATACCACGCCGCCCACATTTCCTGAAAACCAGGGGCGGGACATGCCGCCTGATACTAAGGCCCCGCCCTCCCAGGAATCTTCTACCGCCAAAGTGGCAGTGGAAATCCAAGAGAAGTTGAAAGCTGAGCCGGCGCTCACAAACGCTAATGTAATCGTGAAAGCCGACGATAGTGCGGTAATGCTCAGCGGCACTGTTGATAACGATGCGCAGCGCGATCTCGCCATTCGAATAGCGAAATCGTATGCAGGCAAACGCAAAGTCGTAGACAAGATACAGATCCGCAAACAGACGTAATTAACAGCAGGGTAAATTCATTCCCAGGTAGGCTGCGTGCAGTGGCGCTTCAGATGTCAGGCATCGCGCGATATTGGACTTTGTAGAATGAGCTTCAAAAAAGAAACTCGTGAGCAGAATTATGACTGAAGAAGGCATTTGTCCATTTCTCTTGACGCTTCTTTATCAATCGCCAAAGTACCAATTATCACGGCGGGAGATGGGTACGCTGGCGCTCTGATCGAGCGTTCGATATCGAACAGCGACGTCACGCTTCTTTTGCCCAAGTTTTGGCCTGGCGAGTTAAGCTTTGTAGCATTCACAAGCAGCATCTTCTAGTTTCGATCGGTCAATTATTCGCACCTCTCCCCGCAGGTAGTCAATTAATTCTGCTTTTTGCAAAAGGCCAGCAGCGACCGTAACACTCCCTCGTCGCGTCCCCCAGTATGTGCGCCAGGAATTCTTGAGTAAGGGGAATGCAATCACCGCCGATTTGGTCCTGGCACATTAGCCACCAGCGCGCGAGCCTTTCTTCGACCTCGTGCAGGCGATTGCAGGCGGCTACATGAGTTGCCTGCAAAGCCAAAGCTTGGGAATATCGGTTCAGGGGTCTTTCTAATTGAGGGCACGTTTCAAGACTCTCTCTCATTTTCGCCGCAGTAATCCTGAACGCTGCCCCTGCATTATGGGTCACAACACGCGTCGGACTTGTGCTTAGGCCAACAACTAGAGGCAGCCCAACGAAGTCTTCTTTACCGCTCAGTCCAATTTCGACGCTTTTGCCATCCGTCATCACGTTCAGGACCGAGGCATGACCGCTGTTCATGAAATAACAATGCGTAATAACCTCTCCCATTTCGTTCAGAATGTCGTGGGTTTGCAATTCGATCAGTTTCGTGGCGGCGAACACTCTGTTGTACTCGAGGCTGCGGGGGCACTCGATTGTTGCGAGCCATTGGAACAACGGGGAAGGGATTTCTTTGCCACTAGAGTGATCCTTAAGCGCGCAAGTTTCTGGCCCACATTTTATGCTGTAATAACGGATGAGACTAGTCGGTCACGTTAAGTGACAAAATTAGGTACCATGGTGCACAGAATCGAGGGTGTGGAATACATGCTGGCTAAAGCCGACAACAGATCTCCTTCGAACTCAGAAATCAGGAAACGTGAAGCGCATTCTTATTGTGGATGACAACGCAGCTGTCCGGCGCAGCTTACGGAACTTGCTGGAATACGAAACTGGTTGGGAAGTATGTTGCGAATGCAGAAATGGCATGGAAGCAGTTATTAAAGCCCAACAACTGCAACCCGATGTTGTAATCCTCGATATGTCGATGCCCGTCATAAACGGGTTGAGTACAGCCAGAGAATTAAAAAAAGTGGTTCCGAATGTTGCTCTTCTAATGTTTACCGCCTTCACAAGTTCCCAACCGGAGAAAGCAGCTTTAGATGCGGGTATTTGTTCCGTCAGCTCCAAATCCGATGCCAGTGCGCTCGTCAACTCCATACACAAGGCCCTTAAACCAGTCGCGTAAAAAACGCTTTCTACTTAGTTCGGGGAAGGGGTTTAACCGCCTTTCCGGCGATTTAGATGAATTTTCCGGTATGCTTACCCGCTGGAATTCAGCTTTAGGGGTCAGGCTTGGGCGAGGAATTCCTTGACTGCGCTTTGCGATTGCAGATCGAGCACTTCCCCCAGCTGGGCGAGATCATGGATCAGCAAGGGAGTGTCCAAATGGTGCATGTTCTCCTCAGCCAACAAAAAGAAGCAACGGCGGATGAGGTTGTACTCCTCAAGGACAGCTTCAACCGAAGATCCTTGTACATGCCGAATACGTCCATGTAGCACCGAAGCCTTCAACCTTATATCCGGCATCTCTTTGACGCTATATTTCATCACTTTCACCGCCTCCTGCACCAAGGGAGGAATGGGAGCTAAACGCTTCCGGGCGGGGATGCGTCTCAGACCGGGGTTAGCTTGGGACTCTTGCATCCATTGCTTCCGCAACCATTTATTGTTGCGGGAGATAAAGAAGCGAAGCCGCTTGCCGCTATCGGCATTCAGCGGAGACTTGGGGGGATAGCTAAGATGGTCGCCGCCCAACTTCTTATCGATCTGATCAAGCTCGTTGCGCAGAGCCGACTCGATCGGCTTGGAATACCGTTCTCCTCTGGCCACACGACTTACATAAGAAGGATGTACTTTGAGCTTTTGTGCGACTCTGACGTAGAGGCCTCGATACAAATCTTGGGGAGAAATGGAGCCCGGCTGCATTGCTTTAGTAGAATTGTCACGGTACATGACGGCCTTTCGTGCCAACTTGTCAACGGAAATGCCATTTGTCTATAATGGTTAAACATTTCTGTTAAAAGGATTGTAGCAGTGCTCTATGAGCAAAACAAGAAGAGCGCAAGAGACGGAATGGGCGAATCGCATCGTCAATCTTCGTCACCGGTTTAAGTTGAGCCAGTCCGAATTAGGAAAAAGGCTGAATTCCTCCGCTATGGCCGTGTCCAGGTGGGAACGGGCAGTGCAGGAACCTCCCGCCCACGTCTATATTCAATTAGGAAATCTTACTGGTGATCCCGAATGCTGGTATTTCTGGGGACGCAGTGGGTTGCAAAGCTCGGATCTGATGCGGGTTTTACCTGCCATCCGTATGAGATTGCAAAAAGAGCGGCTTCCGAAAATGCATATCGTGCAAGCCGGGGCACATAAAACATCCACTGCTAAAGGGCAGCAGCTGATTGCAATACCGCTGCTGGATGTTACGGCCGCCACGCACGGTGGCAAGGGCGATCCGGCAACTTCCCTCGAACAAGCCCGTGCCGAATCCATGATGGCGGCACCCACCGAGTGGTGTCCGAATCCTGCCCACACCAACTGTCTGAGAGTTCAGGGACGCTCGATGATGCCTCTAATTCATGACGGTTACATTATCGTGATTGACACACTCCAGACGAACCGCACTAAATTGTATGGAAATATTGTAGTTGCTGCTCATCGCAATCAGGGATTGATCGTATCGAGGTTGCAACGCTTCGATGATACTGAAGTCCTGGTTCCGGAGAACCGGGAGTATGACTCGATTCCGATTTCCGGCAACGGGTGGCGAATTGTTGCGAAAATTCTGTGGTGGATTGGAAAGCCTGCCTAGCCAGCTCATCGCTCCGCTTGGCGCCTCTTTGGGATGTGATTGTCCGCGACGAGCGTCTTCCGAATGATTCTGCAAGTGCGGCAAAGAAGTCAGACGAACAGTTTGCTGCACCGTAGTAGAACTGTAGTAAATCCATATTCATAACAGTGCATATTGAGTCAGAACCGGACCTCACTCTCGCATGTGGTTGGAAAGTATAGTAAAGTAGAAAATTTTCATAACGAGGCAGCACCCGGGTACTCAAAATCCGCCGACCTTTCCGAGAAGTTTCAAGTCGCTTCCAGCACTATCTCAGCCATTCGAGCTGTTATGGACCACAAGTTATGTGCTGTGACGTTCTTTGGATTGCGAAAACCGGCGGACGGTCAGTCCATCGCAAGTGGGTTCACTCGACGGGGGCGTCTCACGGTGAACAACTGTAAAAATGGATGCGTGCTTAACTTGATTATTCTCCCCCCACCAAGAAAAAGGCGCCCACCGGGGGGAAGGCGCTTTTGACCACTCGAACTGATAAACCCACACTGAGACTGTGCGGGTCTTAGAAA
>JBEEGK010000048.1:0-2625 GCA_041166845.1 Acidobacteriaceae bacterium | reverse complement strand
GCGCTTTGATGCACTTGAAACAAGCGGGCAAATTCGTGAACGTGCGTGGAGTTGTCCTGGGCGATTTTCCAGAGTGCGAGGCACCTGTGGCAGGCAGTCCAACGGTGCGCGACGTGTGTCAAAGAATACTCGGGCCATTGGGCGTCCCGATCGTTTTTGCAGCGCCGATTGGTCACACAATGCGTCCAATGTTAACGGTGCCGCTGGGCGTGCAAGCTCGTTTGATAAGCAAAGGAGCAGGCGTCTTGGAGATTCTTGAACCGGCGTTGGTGTCATGACGGACCCGAAGCATATACACGTAATTGGAATCGGCGGTTCAGCGATGGCGCCGCTCGCGGGTATGTTGCGCGAGCGCGGTTTTCGCGTCACAGGTTCGGATTCGGGAGTTTATCCGCCGGCCTCCACATTGCTCGAAAGCCTCGGCATTTCTTTCTTTCATTCGTTTGACGCTGCGAATTTGACCCCTGCCCCGGACCTGGTGATCGTTGGGAATATCATTGCCAGGGGCAATGCGGAACTGGAGGAAGTTCTCGACCGTAAAATTTCTTACCGCTCCATGCCGGAAATTCTGGAAGAAGTATTTTTGCCCGGGAGGCACTCGATCGTGGTCAGCGGTACCCACGGGAAAACCACCACCACGGCTATGCTGGCCTGGATTTTCCAGACGGCGGGCAAGAATCCAAATTTTCTGGTGGGCGGAGTGGCGGAGAATTTTGGCAAAAGCTACGGTCTCGAGGGCGGCGAGGAATTTATTCTGGAGGGCGATGAATACGAGACCGCTTTCTGGGATCGCGGTCCGAAATTTTTTCACTATCACCCGGACGACCTGATCATCACGTCTTTGGAGTACGATCACGCGGATATTTACCCTGACTTTGAGACTTACGAGCTGGCATTTCGGCGGCTGGTGAATCTTGTGCCGCGGCGGGGCCGCACGGTGATCTGGGGTGATACCGCGGAGTCCGGTCCGGCTTTACGGCGTGCAGCGCAAAAAGCCCTGTGCCAGGTGGAAACCTACGGATTTTCGGACGGCAATGATTGGATTGCGAGCAATGTAGCGATTGAGAAAGAGGGCGTGCGCTTTGCGGTGGCACATCACGGCCAACGCTTTGGGGAATTTGTGCTGGCGGCTACCGGGCGGCACAACGTGTTGAACGCGCTTTCGGCCATTGCCGTTGCGCATGGCAGAGGAATTGGCGCCGAGGCCGTTGGCAAGGCACTAATGACTTTTCGCAGCGTGAAGCGGCGGATGGATGTGAAGGGAGAATTTGGCGGCATTTTGGTGGTCGACGATTTCGCCCATCATCCCACTGCGGTAAAAGCCACCCTCGAAGCGGCACGCGCGCGGTGGCCCGGACGCCGGCTGTGGGGCATTCTTGAGCCGCGCTCAAACTCCATGCGGCGCAAGATTTTTCAGGAGACCTTGCCGCAGGCGTTGGCGTTGGCGGATCGCGTGGTTCTTGGCGACGTGTTTCGTTCACATCAACTGGGCGATGACAACCGCCTCGATCCCGAGACGGTAGCCCACAGCATCCGATCGCTTGGAAAAGAAGCGCGCGTTTTTGGCAGCAGCGACGAAATTGCGGCCGTGTTGGCGACGGAGGCCCAACCGGGCGACCTATTGCTAGTGATGTCCAACGGCAGCTTTGATGGACTGTGCGAGAAATTAATCAACAAGCTCTCCGAAGAGGTTCGCGTCCCATCCGAGGCCACCAGCAGGTGATTGGTTTCCTTTTCCGGGGTGCGCGATTTTTGGGGCTCTCAACAGTTCTGGTCGCTTTCGGGTTTTGTTCCTCTCTGCAAGCTACTATCCGTTACGAGGTTTCGCTGGCGCATCCTGAGCAGCATCTGTTTCACGTTACGATGACCATTCCGGACGTTGAGGGTGAAGTTCTCATTCAGATTCCAGCATGGAACGCCCTGTATCAGATTCGCGACTTTAGCGCGCATGTCCAGCAGGTGGAAGTTCGGCAAGGTCCGGCGCAATCAGCGACCGACACGCCCCCTTCCATCGAGAAAATCGACAAGCAAACCTGGCGGATCACTGGAAATGGAACCGCTGTCGTGCATTACGCTACGTATTGGGATGAGCCCGGCCCTTTTGCCACCCAACTGAATCGCGAGCATGCGTTCATCAATCTCGCGATGATCTTGATGTACGTGCCGGAGCGCCGCTCCGAGCAAGTTGAATTCACATTGCACCATTTACCCGAAGGTTGGGACGCGGCGGGGTCCGGAATTACTTCGGTGGTACTCATCAGTCGGACTAGGTATTTTTCTTCGAAAGTCGCCGATTACGATGCGCTTGCCGACGCTCCAATCGAAGTTGGGAAGTTCGAAGAATTTCAACTTCCAGGAATAAGCCCTGAAATATGGGTGGCCATTCACGGCGATAACTACAAGAAGAAGCAGGTGGAGAGCGAGCTGAAGCGAATTTGCGAATATGAAATAAAGCTGATGGGTAAGGCACCTTACTCGCGCTATACGTTTATTGTGCATACCGGGAAGGGTGCGGCGGGCGCGGGGGGCGGAATGGAACATGCCGATTCTACAGCGATCTCCGTGCCGTCCGCTGACTCTCTAGCGAGCGTGGCTGCGCATGAATTTTTCCATTTGTGGAACGTA
>JBEEGK010000047.1:0-2926 GCA_041166845.1 Acidobacteriaceae bacterium | reverse complement strand
CGTCCCCAGGTCACTCCCGTCTGGGTGGACCTTGACGGTGACAAGGTGATTTTCAATTCCGCCAAAGGACGCCAGAAGGACCGCAATGTCCGGCGCGATCCGCGGGTCGCCATTTCGATCGTGGATCCGGAAAATCCCTACCGCTATCTTGAGATTCGAGGGCGCGTGGCCGAGATCACCGAACAGGGCGCTGAGGAACACATTGACAAGATGGCCAAGAAATATCTGGGAGTGGACAAATATCCTTATCGCCAGCCTGGAGAAGTACGCGTGATTTACAAGATTCAGCCCGAACACACGACCATGATGGGGTAAATCTTCATCACCGCCGACGAGATGGGTGGGCTCCGCTTCCGCACAGCCTTATTGACCTGCCCCTCACGCCATGTTATAAAGACCAGTTTTGTGTCGGGCTTGTGCAGAGGGTCCTCTCCCTTGTCGCTGCACGTACGCTCGCTACAAAACACCCGACGCGGCCAAGCTCAACATCCTAGTTGAAGCGTTCAGTGGAAGCGTGATCGGAGCCGAGTTTTGCGCTTCCCCCCGCTCTGACTTGAGAGCAAACGGCAAGCGTTTTGGCGACCATTATCACTTAAACATGCAGTCATAAAATCATGTCTAGTTTTCGGAGGATGCAATGCGCAGTTCCCTTTTGAGTCTTGCGGGCAGTAGAAGTTTTGTGAAAAATGCGGCCGCACTGTTCGCGATTACCATCCTCGGCGGCCCGGCTGCGCTGGCGCAATCGGAACCGGCTGGCGAAGCTGGTCTTAAGCTTCCGGATCTTTCCCAGGTATTGTTTTTGGGAGTGGATGGCCATCGGCTGCTGAGTATCGGCATTTTGTTTTGCATCCTCGGCTTGGGTTTCGGACTCGCGATTTACATGCGGCTGAAAAATTTGCCCGTCCACCGCGCCATGCGGGAAGTCTCCGAGCTGATCTACGAGACTTGTAAGACCTATTTGTTTACGCAAGGAAAGTTCCTCGGACTTCTGTGGCTGTTCATCGCGGTCGTCATCGTTCTTTACTTCGGCTTCTTGTCACCGGTGCCCGGCAAGCCCGTAAGCACGACCCTGCCCATCATTCTTTTGTTCAGCATTGTTGGTATTGCGGGCAGCTATGGAGTGGCGTGGTTCGGCATTCGCGTCAATACCTTCGCCAACTCACGCACCGCTTTTGCCAGCCTTCGCGGCAAGCCATATCCCATCTATCAGATTCCGCTGGAAGCGGGAATGAGCATTGGCATGATGCTCATCAGCGTTGAGCTGCTGATCATGCTCTTCATCCTCTTATTTATTCCCGGCGATTATGCGGGACCGTGTTTCATCGGATTTGCTATAGGCGAATCGCTGGGAGCGGCGGCCCTGCGAATCGCGGGCGGAATTTTCACCAAGATCGCCGACATCGGCTCTGACTTGATGAAGATCGTTTTCAAGATCAAAGAGGACGATGCTCGCAACCCGGGCGTGATTGCCGATTGCACCGGAGACAATGCTGGAGACTCCGTCGGGCCTTCCGCCGACGGATTCGAAACCTACGGCGTTACCGGCGTAGCGCTCATCACC
Organism: Acidobacteriaceae bacterium; assembly: GCA_041166845.1. GTDB lineage: Bacteria > Acidobacteriota > Terriglobia > Terriglobales > Acidobacteriaceae > JALYIM01. The sequence goes on along the minus strand of JBEEGK010000047.1, from coordinate 1,365 downwards.
TTCATCCTGCTGGGAGTGAAGAATCCTACCGTGCAAGTGCAATTGCTGGTGTGGATCTTCGTCATGCGCATTATGATGCTGGTCGCCAGCGCGGTCGCATATTTCCTGAATAGCGCGATTGCAAAGGCACGTTACGCGAACGTCTCTGAAATGAACTTTGAGGCTCCGCTTACCTCTTTAGTTTGGATCACGTCCGTGGTCTCGATGGTGATGACCTATGTGATCTCGTATGTCATCGTCCCCGATCTTGGCGGCGATTCAACTCAATGGTGGAAGCTGGCGAGCATTATTTCCTGCGGTACGCTGGCGGGCGCCATTATCCCGGAACTGGTGAAAGTATTTACCTCCACAGAATCGCGTCACGTAAGAGAAGTTGTAACTTCAGCGCAGGAAGGTGGAGCGTCGCTGGGAATTCTGTCGGGCTTCGTCGCGGGAAACTTCTCCGCCTACTACCTGGGATTCTCGATGGTCGCGTTGATGTCCATCGGCTACTACTTCAGCACCATGGGGCTTGGGGAGTTGATGATTGCCGCTCCTGTGTTCGCCTTTGGGTTGGTCGCATTCGGATTTCTAGGCATGGGTCCGGTAACCATTGCAGTGGACTCGTACGGTCCGGTTACCGACAATGCGCAATCAGTCTACGAGTTGTCACTAATCGAAAGCGTGCCCAACATTAAAAGCGAACTACAGCGAGATTACAAAATTGATGCCAACTTCGAACGCGCAAAGTTCTTGCTCGAAGCGAACGACGGCGCCGGAAACACGTTTAAGGCTACTGCCAAACCTGTGTTGATCGGAACCGCAGTCGTTGGCGCCACCACTATGATTTTCTCCATCATCATGGCGCTCACCAACGGTTTGTCTGAGAATGTCGGGAAACTGTCATTGCTGCATGCTCCCTTTGTTCTGGGTTTAATCAGTGGCGGCGCGATGATTTACTGGTTCACAGGCGCGTCCACACAGGCTGTAACTACGGGCGCCTACCGCGCAGTGGAATTCATCAAAGCAAATATCAAGCTCGAGGGCGTGGAAAAGGCGTCGGTATCCGATAGCAAAAAAGTGGTCCAGATCTGTACGCAATACGCGCAGAAGGGCATGTTTAATATCTTTCTCGCGGTCTTTTTCGCAACCCTCAGCTTCGCCTTTGTGGAGCCGTTTTACTTTATCGGCTACCTGGTCTCAATCGCGATTTCCGGGTTATATCAGGCAATCTTCATGGCGAACGCGGGCGGCGCGTGGGACAACGCAAAGAAAATCGTCGAAGTCGAACTGAAGCAGAAAGGCACTCCGCTGCACGATGCTACGGTGATCGGCGATACGGTCGGTGATCCGTTTAAAGACACTTCTTCAGTGGCTTTGAATCCG
>JBEEGK010000046.1:0-3831 GCA_041166845.1 Acidobacteriaceae bacterium | reverse complement strand
CAGATCACTCCTCAATATTGTCCTCCATGACTAGCGTTCCGCTTGACCAACGTCTTGATGCTCCTAATCTTCGCTTTTAAATCCACTGCTTGATGGCGGGAAAGCTGATGCGAAGTCGAAAGCTGCTTCGCGCAGCTTCGGCGGGCGAGGCTACGTCACAAAGAGTAGGGCTGGAAACGAGCTGCTGAAGGCTATTCGTGAAGTACGAGGCGGAAGCCAATTTGTGAGCAAAGATATAACCGACAAAGGCTGGGGGCCGCAAGCATAGATGCTGCTGGCAACTTTATAAGCCGAATGTCTCTTCGATAATACTGACTTGCGTATTTCGGACCTGGCGGCGGGAGCGAAGAATCAAATTATGCCTGCCTGACAAAAAGACTCGTAACTAGAAGTGCCTCTATCCTACTTCTCGGCTAAGCAATCTCACGGTATGCGTCCAGTTAGACCATATAACAGTGAGAATGTGGACAATTCTCATTTTTCAGCCAAACTACGGAGGAGTACGGCTATCTCGGTCTTAATCTGCTCTAACCGTACCCGCCTTTTGTCGAAAGCTGTATGTGTTGCAAGGCCATGGCTGTTGTCTCGAACATACTCGTCGTTCTTCTGGCGAATCCTTGTGACCTCGTCCCTAAGCTCGTGCAGCCGCCGGCTGAGGTCGTCGAACAACATCTCTCTTTTCCTTCGTCGTCGGCCTGAATTGATGAAGCAGTCGGTAAGGCAATTCAGAAAAAACGGGTGCCGGAACGAAACCCAGCACCCCTAAAAGCTAACGGCCGCTGCCGCCCTGCTGGCCACCCTTTTGGCCGCTTTGCTGGCCGCCGCCCTGCTGCCCCTTATCTTGCTGGCCCCCACCCTGTTGCTGTTGGCCCTTATCCTGCTGGCCGCTTCTCTGACCACCCTCTTGCTCGTTTTTGTCTCGGTCTCCCATTTCATCCTCCTAAGTATGGGTTCAGTTGCGGTCATGGGACGCCGTTGTCAGGAGTCAGGATGGCTCACTTTTGTGTAGCTGTTGATCAAGCCAATTCACAATCTTAGTGAAACTCGTACTTAATCGCGATAAAAGCCCACTGCGTTTGTAGGGTCGCTGGCAAAGATGTTCAGTTCTTTTCAGTGAAATCATCCTTCTAAGGTTCGCCAACATGCCCTGCATTCGTCAACCCTGAATGCACGCACAGTGCCCGATGAAGCAGTTGCTAGGCGGTGGCGTCGAACGAGCTACTTGCTGTATGTGACGCGATAGATGACGCCCGCCCTATCGTCGCTCAAGTACATCGTGCCATCTCCACTGAACGCAATCCCCACTGGGCGCCCCATAGTTCCGGGGATGTTAATTGGCACCCACCGTCCTTTCTCGCTCTCGCGCCGCGGCGCGAGCCATCCGGTGATGAAATCCTCCGCGCCGCCCTGTGGCTGGCCCTTATCGTCGAGCTTCACGCGCACGACTTTGTAGCCGGTGGGGATCCTGCGATTCCATGAGCCGTGGAAGGCCACGAACATGTTGTTGCGATACTCGGGCGGGAACATTGTGCCCTCATAAAACGCCAGGCCGAGCGGGGCGGAGTGGGCTTGCATCTGGACCTTCGGCTCGATGATGTTTTGGCAGCGGCTATCACCCGGCTTGGTGAACTTGGAGTCGGGAACTCGGTCGCCGTAGCAGTAAGGCCAGCCGGCATCAACGCCGCCCTGGCCAAGGTCGTAGATGGTTTCGGGCGGCAGTTCGTCACCGAGCATGTCTCGGCCATTTACGGTGACCCACACTGTGGCGGTCTTCGGATTCACGGCGAGCCCAACGGCGTTACGCAGGCCTTTCGCAAAAATGTTTTGGCCGCTGCCGTCGGAATTGAATTCCATCACGGTGGCGCGGCGCGGATCTCTCTCGATGCAGGCGTTGCAGCTTGATCCGGCCGAAACGTACATCTTGCCGTTGTGAAATAGAAGACTGCGGGTGGAGTGGCCTCCACCATTTGGCAGGTCGGTGATCTTTTTTGGGTTCGTCGCGCCGAAGGTGGCCTCGTCCCAGTCGTATCGGCGGACTTTGTCATTCTCGGCGACATAGAGCCTGCCTTCGAAGAAGGCGATGCCGTGGGGTTCGTTCAGTCCGGTGAGGACTTCGACGACTTTCTCGGCTTTGCCGGTTTGCTTGGGATCTGGCAGTGCGACCACCTTGCCTTGGCCCGATTCGCTCACCAGCAATGCTCCGCCGGGAGTGAAAGTTAGCAGGCGTGGGCCATTAACGTTGGCGAAGACTGCGATGTGGAAGCCATCGGGAGCTTTCAGTTGCTTCAGGTCGAAGGGAGCTTCTTCGGCGTGCGTGAGCGAGGCTAGAAGAAATGGCAGGAGCACAAGCACTGTAGGTTTCATGATTCCCAGATGATAAAACAAGGCCCAAGATGAGACCGCTGCCCCTGTCACGTCAGCTGTTCGGCCTCGCGTGGTTATCACAGTGGAACTCATGAGTTACAGAGGTTTTGTCCTGCGAACCGTCGTTGACGCGTGTGCCGCCACACTTAACATTTAGCGATAAAGGTGTCGGGCCACATCTCTTTCGGTTAAGAGACTGGATGCCAGACGGGCGGAATACATAACACCTGGCCGAGCGGTCGCACAATAGATTTGGCAACGACAGTGCATAGCTCATGCCGCAGGCTCGGAGGTCTTTCAGTCGAGAACTCTCGAGACAAGATCTAAGGATCTCCGAAGTTCCTGTTTGCGCTCAACCAAGGCGTCCAACACCCCTCGTGCAGAAGATCGAAACCATCAAACACTAGCTCAGTACCTGAGCAGTCAAAATCTTGACTCTAGTGTCGCCCGCCGGACGCGTTATCGGCCTGTAATCGGGTCATTCCCAACCACGCAGTCGCCTCATGTCCGCGGAAATAAACGACAAACTTAACTTCTTATTGATTGGAGAACAGCGTGCTTTTAATTGCCAGAAGGTAAACAGTGGGCGGAGCCAATAAGCGAATGGAACCTTGACGTCCGACCCCGTGGAATTAAGGAAAGAGGAAATGCAGGCGGTTTCTCTTAGCGCTGTCTCGGGGGCCGATCCAGGCCGTGCGTGGGAAACGAGTCGGGGTGTGCACTAACATACCAATGCGATTCGATGCTAATGCATTTCTGACAACGATTGGCAAGGGTAGGGCAATCACACGCTTTCCTAGAAAGCAAATAGTCTTCGCGCAGGGTGATGCCTGCGGCGCTGTCTTTTATATCAAGAAGGGCAAAGTAAGAATTACTGTAGTGTCCGCCATCGGCAAGGAAGCGACTATTGGAATATTGAATGAAGGCGATTTCTTCGGTGAAGGCTGTCTGGCGGGTCAACCAGTTCGCATGGCCTCAGTAACAGCCATGACTGATTGCGAGCTTATGCGAATCGAGAAGGCGGCAATGCTCGAAGTTCTCCACGGCGAACACGCCTTTTCCGATATGTTCGTAGCCTATTTGTTGACCAGGAATATCCGGTACGAAGATGATTTAGTCGACCAGATGTTCAATTCCAGCGAAAAGAGACTAGCCCGACTTCTGCTGTTGCTGGCTCACTTCGGCACGGAAGGAGCGCCGATGGTCGTAATTCCCAGCATCAGTCAAGAAACTCTTGCACAGATGGTGGGCACAACTAGATCACGGGTCAATTCTTTCATGAACAAGTTCAGGAAGTTGGGTTTCATTGATTATGATCGCGAGAAGGGACTGCAGGTTCACAGATCACTCCTCAATATTGTCCTCCATGACTAGCGTTCCGCTTGACCAACGTCTTGATGCTCCTAATCTTCGCTTTTAAATCCACTGCTTGATGGCGGGAAAGCTGATGCGAAGTCGAAAGCTGCT
>JBEEGK010000045.1:0-2807 GCA_041166845.1 Acidobacteriaceae bacterium | reverse complement strand
CCGGCCACGGGCCCGAGACCACGATCGGAGAAGAACGCTCAAGCAATCCCTTTCTGGTGAAGAAGTAGGTAGGAGCTGGCGATCTGATTTTACGAATTCATCCGTTGAGCGATGCCAGCACCCGGCTAATTCCCTCTTTAAACTGCTCAGGCGGAGTGATCAGGCTGAGAATTAAATAGCCCTCGTTCGGAAAATCAAAAAAATGTCCCGGGTGCACCAGCACGGATTGCTTGCGCAATATCTCAATTGCTGTTTCCTCATCCGATTGAATCGCCGGAGTGCGGAGCACGGCGTACCATCCCGCTTGCACTTCCAGCCGGACGCAAGTCTTCTGCGCGATCAGTTGACTATCGAGTGCACGCAAGTTGTGCAACACACGCTCCATCAACGCAGGCTGGATGTTCTTTCGGTACTCGAGCAAACTCGGAAGCGCCAACTGAATGGGCGTGCTCATGGAGAGGTAGGTATCGGCAATAATCTCTAAACGCTCCATCGCTCCCTGCTGCAATCGTGCCGGTCCGCTCGTAATCAGCCACGCTGCCTTCATCTGAGGCAGTGCTGAAATTTTCGATAATCCGCTTAGCGTAAAAGTCAGGGTCTCCTGGTTGGCGGCGAAGGTGGGGCGAATTTTGCCGTCATAGGGATAGTCGAGAAATACTTCGTCTACGATGAGTGCCAGGTTGCGCTCGCGGCAAACGCCGTTCAACAATTCACGCTCTTTGGCGTTGACGTGTGACCCGGTGGGATTGTTGGGATGAACGAGTACAATCGCGCGCGCGCGTGAACTCACCGCCTCAGTCAACGACGGAAAGTCAATTTGCCATCCGTGATCATAGATCAGCGTGTAAGGAACGAGGTTCACGTCCTGCAAATCCGCAAGAAAATCGAAAAGAGGATAGCTCGGCTTGGCAATCAAAACTTCGTCGCCCGGATTGCACAGCAATCGAAAAATGTAGGAGTACGCTTCGCTCGTGCTGGTGGTGAGAACTATTGACTCCGGATCGAACTGCAATCCTGCGTGCTGCTCGGCGTAGTAGCGCGCAACCCCTTCTCTCGCGCTGAGCATTCCCTTCGGGTGCGGATCGTAGTCCAGGGCTTCGATATCCTGTAGCGAATCTGAAATTACTTTCTTATCGTAGTGAAAACCCGCACGGGTAGGATTCGAGACTGTGAGATCAAGAATTTCTCTTCCTTTTTCGTCTTTCAGTTCCTCGACTGCCTTGGTGAAAGGATTCAGCGACAGCTTCCAATTCGTCCGGGTTGAAAATGTTATGTCCACAAAATCTCTCGATTCGATGATAACGGACGCTGATGAAGGAGCATCCTATCAGTGCTGGGAAGCAGCCCCAGTGCGTAGCTGAACATCTGCCTTTCTAAGTTTGTTAATATCGTCAAGATGTAGGTGATCGCAGGAGGATTTGTGCTTAAAGATTTGCTTTCACGTTGGCCTCTAATCAAGCAAATTCAGAATGGAAGCGATGGTACGAGCGTGGAATCCATGTCAGATGCGACGCGCAACTTGCGTCCAAAGCATGATGGATCGCAGGTGACGCGCTCGATTTGCCCCTACTGCGCGGTGGGATGCGGCCAGCTTGTCTATCACAAGCATAACAAGCTCATCTCGATCGAAGGCGATCCTGAATCTCCCATTTCTCGTGGGCGCCTGTGTCCAAAAGGCGCCGATACGTTCGAACTTCACACACATTCTGGGCGCCTGTCGAAAATTAAATATCGCCGGCCATATTCCAAGCAGTGGGAGGAAATCGAACTGGAGCAAGCGATGGAAATGGTCGCCGACCGGCTTTGGGAGAGTCGCAACCGGACGTTTGAAGAGACACGTGACGGCCAGACTCTGATGCATACGACGGCAGTGGCGCATCTCGGTGGCGCCACGCTGGATAACGAAGAGAATTATTTAATAAAAAAGCTCTTTGCCGCCGGACTCGGCATGGTCTGCATCAGCAATCAGGCCAGGATTTGACACAGCTCTACCGTACCCGGTCTGGGTACTTCCTTCGGACGCGGCGGGGCGACGACTTCCCTGCAAGACCTCAGTAATGCCGACGCTATTTTAATTATGGGATCGTCCATGGCCGAGAACCATCCGGTCGGCTTCCAATGGGTGATCGCTGCGCGTGAGCGAGGGGCGAAGGTCATCCACGTGGACCCGCGCTTTACCCGCACTTCGGCGATGGCGGATATCTGGGTGCCGCTGCGCGCCGGCAGCGACATTATCTTTCTTGGCGGCCTCATCAATTACGTTCTACAAAATAATCGTGAGTTCCGTGATTACGTCGTGAACTATACCAATGCCGCCACGATTTTGCGGGAAGACTTTCGGGATACTGAAGATCTGGATGGTCTTTTTTCCGGATGGGACCCGCAAAAGAAAAAGTATGATCCCGAAAGCTGGCTGTACAAGAGCAGCCCGTTAAAGAAGGATGGCGATGGTGGGAGCGCCGGGCATTCAGAAGCAGGCGGGGGGCACGGAAAGGATCGTGGTGGAGAAGCTCAGGACGCTGCAATCTTTGAATCTGACCCGAACCTGCAAAATCCGCGCTGTGTGTTGCAGGTCTTGAAGCGACATTTCTCCCGTTACACGCCAGAGAAGGTGGAACGTTTTTGCGGAGTCAAGCAAGCTGATTTCTTGAAGGTCGCGGAGACATTCGTTTCAGCATCCGGCACAGAGAAAACAGCTGCAATTTGTTATGCGGTCGGATGGACGCAGCATTCGAAGGGCGTCCAGATCATTCGCGCAGCGGCGATTCTGCAACTATTGCTAGGAAATATTGGGCGTCCCGGTGGCG
>JBEEGK010000044.1:0-8276 GCA_041166845.1 Acidobacteriaceae bacterium | reverse complement strand
AAGATTGCCGACTCGGTTGCCGAAGGCGCGCAGTTCATGAGCGATAAGCAGGACGCGGAGCTGGCAGCGGCTGCGGGAGCGCGGCAGGCAGAAATGGATGCTTCGCAAACGGCGTCACAAGGCGCTCCGGAGGCACCTGCGGGCGAAGAAGCATCTGGCGAAGATATCAGCATGGAAGACGTACTGGGCGGCGGAGTACGCAAGCAGCCAGCCGTGGCAAAGGAAGCTGCTGAGGAAGTTCCGCAAGTCGAGCACCAGGTATTTTGAGGGCGGCTTTGGCTCTTAGCTTCTAGCTTGGAGTCTATGGCTAAGCCAACAGCTCCGAAACATCGGACCCGCAGCGGTCGCGACCCGCGCGGGTCAATTTATGTGAAAACGAAAAGGATTGATTGAAGTTATGGTGAGCACAGTGAGTTCCGAAAACGACAAGAGCAATTCGAACATTTCAGCCGCCCAGGTAAAAGAACTGCGGGAAAAAACCGGCGCGCCCATGATGGACTGCAAGAACGCGCTTTCTCAAGCGAAAGGCAACATGGAGCAGGCGGTCGTCCTGCTGCGAAAAAAGGGAGTTTCCGTTGCCGCAAAAAAGGCGACGCGCGTGACCAGTGAAGGCGCGGTGGAGAGCTACATCCACGCTGGCGGAAAGATCGGCGTGCTGGTAGAAGTGAACTGCGAGAGCGATTTCGTGGCCCGAACCGACGATTTCAAAGAACTCGTGCACGACATCGCCATGCATATCGCGGCCAGTGATCCGAAATTCGTCCGCAAAGAAGATGTGACCAAGGCTGACTTCGAGCGCGAGAAGGAAATCTACATCGCACAGGCAGTCGCCTCCGGCAAGCCGCAGAATATCGCGGAGAAGATGGTCGCCGGCAAGATGGAAAAGTTCTACGAGGAGGTCTGCCTGTACGAGCAGCCCTTCATCAAGGACCAAACCGTTTCGATTTCACATCTGATTGCCACCAAAATCGGCAAGTTGGGCGAGAATATCGCGGTGCGCAGGTTTGTCCGCTTCAAAGTCGGAGACGCGGGCGAGACTATTGCAATCACCAAGCCTGAGCAGAAGGCAGAGTAATGAAAGGCGCCGATGGCGCCTTTTTTTATGGGCAATTTCAGTCCACAATAGATTTCGCTACAGCTCACAATCACAATTATGATGAGACCGGTGTTCAAGCGCATCCTGCTCAAAATTTCCGGTGAAGCGCTGGCGGCCACACAGGGCTTCGGCGTGGACCCGCTGCGCATCCACGAGATTGCTGCGGAACTCGCTGACGTCCAGTCGCTGGGCGTACAGATTGCCATCGTTGTCGGCGGCGGAAATTTCTTTCGCGGCGTGGCTGAGCAGGCGCGAGAAATGGACCGCGTCTCCGCTGATCATATGGGGATGCTGGCTACTGTCATCAATGCGTTGGCTCTGCAGGACGCGCTGGAAAAGCAGAATGTTCATACCCGAGTACAGTCGGCCATTGAGATGAACCAGGTGGCGGAGCCTTTCATAAGGCGGCGGGCGATGCGCCATCTGGAAAAAAACCGCATCGTAATTTTTGCAGGCGGCACAGGGAACCCTTATTTCTCTACGGACACGGCAGCGTCTTTGCGCGCCATGGAAATTAAAGCGGACGCGATTTTGAAGGCCACCAAGGTGGACGGTATTTATGACGCGGACCCCATGTTGGTAAAGGATGCCAAGAAGTTTTCCCAGATCACCTACATGGAAGTTTTGCGGCAAGGTTTGAAGGTCATGGATTCCACGGCGATTTCGCTGTGCAAAGACAATAATCTACCGATCATTATTTTCAATTTGAATCAGCGTGGCAATATAAAGAAGGTTGTAGCTGGGGAGAAGATCGGATCTCTGGTTAGTGCTTGAGAAGTTCCACCGCTGGGCTTATCGGTCAGTTTTCGGAATACTTGGTGTTTATAGCGTTTCGGTCTTAGATAACTTTTTCGCGTTAAACTTAAAATCGTTAAATTTACTGGAGCTTTGCAAATGGCTCAATCTACCATGGCCGCAATTCCTGGCCTCAGAGAAACATACGTACAACTGAAAACACGCATGGACAAAGCGGTCGAAGATTTCCGCAAAGCCATGGCGGCGACGCGCACTGGGCGCGCATCGGTCCACATGTTGGATTCCGTTAATGTCGAATATTACGGATCGCAGATGCCGCTGAACCAGATTGCGCAAGTGCATGCTCCCGAGCCGCAACTGATCACCATCCAACCGTTTGATCCGAGTTCGTTGCCGGCAATTGAAAAAGCGATTCGCAGCGCGGAGCTGGGTCTGAATCCCATGAACGATGGCAAGATTGTTCGCGTACCCGTTCCTCCGCTGAATGAAGAGCGGCGAAGAGATATGGTCAAGCATTTGAATAAGGTATTGGAAGAGCATCGCACAGCCGTCCGAAACATTCGGCGGGACGGAAACGACGCTATCAAGAAGGCCATGAAGGACAAGAAAATCGCCGAAGATGAAGAAAAGCGCGCCTTGGATGAAATCCAAAAGCTCACCGACGATGAGATCAAGAAGATGGAAGATATGAATAAGAGCAAAGAGAAAGAAGTAATGGAAGTCTGACGGGCGCAGGACCGGGGAAGTTCTGCTAGCTTCTGGACCACTTTTACATTCCCTTACGTTTCACTCTCCGCAAAAATTTATAATCTCCTTATCATGAAAACGGTCGTCCACGCCGCGTGTCCGCACGACTGTCCGGACGCTTGCGGCGTTCTCATCACGGTCGAAGACGGGCGCGCGACCAAGATTCAGGGCGATCCTGCGCATCCCGTGACCCGCGGATTTCTGTGTGGCAAAGTGGCCAAGTACCTGGACCGCGTGTATTCGCCCGACCGCGTTCTCTATCCCATGAAGCGGGTGGCGCCCAAAGGAACGCAGGCTGAGAGCTCTGAAGTCATTGTCCAGCAGGCATTCCAGCGCATCACTTGGGATGAAGCGCTTGACGAAATCGTCCTTCGCTTCAAAAAGATAATAAGCGAATTCGGGAGCGAAGCGATTCTGCCTTATTCCTACGGCGGCACGCTCGGTGTTTTGAACGGCGCTTCCATGGATCGTCGCTTTTTCCACCGGCTGGGGGCGTCCCAACTCGAAAGAAATATCTGCTCAGCGGCAGGAGAGGCCGGCCTTCTGTCAGTGATCGGAGCCAAGCTCGGCACCGAACCTGAGCAATTCGCACAGTCCAAATACATCATCGCCTGGGCGTCCAATATTCACGCCAATAACGTTCACTTGTGGCCATTTATTTCGGAGGCCCGCCGCAAGGGAGCCAAGCTGGTCGTGATTGATCCTTACCGCACTCGCACTGCGGCATGTGCTGACTGGTATTTGCCCATCAACCCCGGTACCGACGCAGCGCTGGCTATGGGAATGATGCATGTCATCATCCGTGACAATCTTTACGATGCGGATTACGTGCAGCGCTATACCGTCGGGTTCGATGAATTGCGAGAGAAAGTAGAGCAGTATCCACCGGAACGCGTTGCGCATTGGACAGATATTGTCTCGTCAGACATCGAGAAACTTGCCCGCGAATACGCAACCACTCGTCCCGCAGTGATTCGTGTTAATTACGGCGTGCAGCGCTCGGAAAATGGTGGCATGGCCACGAGAGCAATCGCCATGCTGCCTTGCATTACCGGCTCGTGGAAGGAAGTCGGCAGCGGCCTGCAGCTTTCTACCAGCGGCTCTTATCAGTTGAACCAACAGGCGCTGAAGCGTCCAGACCTGATGGATACGGCCCTGGGACGGCCTGCGCGCAGCGTGAACATGGTAGAGCTAGGCACCGCGTTAAACACGCTTAACGGTCCTCCCATCAAAGCGCTGTTTGTTTACAGCTCGAACCCCGCGGCGGTTTGTCCGAATCACAATGAGGTGATTCGTGGGCTGAAACGCTCGGATTTATTCACTGTCGTGCATGAGCAGTTCTTTACCGATACCACGGACTACGCAGACATCCTGCTTCCCGCGACCACCTTCTTCGAGCACAAAGAATTGCAGACGGCCTATGGACATTACTACCTGCAAATGTCGGAGCAGGCGATCGCACCGCTGGGAGAATGCCGCTCGAATGTAGAGCTGTTCCGAAGTTTGGCCGAGCGTACGGGTTTCGAGGAGAAATGCTTCCGAGAGTCGGTGGACGAAATGATGGACTCCGCGCTGGAGACTCCGAATCCGTGGATGAAAGGGATAACCAGGCAGCGGCTCGAGCAGAACGGCCATGTGCGGCTGAATTTCTCAGCAGCTTCATCTGAAAATGATGGCATAACAGGGAAGTCGTTAATCGCTGAAGAGGATTACAGACCTTTTCTCCCCTTCAAAGAGGGAAACTTCCCAACCTCCTCGGGTAAAGCCGAACTTTACAGCGAATCACTGAAGGCTCAAGGACTCGATCCAGTCGTCCAGTTCATTCCGCCAAGCGAATCACGGCATGGCGCTGATGCAAAAAGCTTCCCTCTGGAGCTTTTGGCGCGCAAGGCAGACAATTTCCTCAACTCTACGTTTTCAAATTTGCCGAGCGTGCAGCAAATGGAAGAATTGGGCTTGCTCGAAATCAACGAAAGTGACGCCAAGGCCCGCGGCATAATGGATGGCGACAAGGTGCGGGTTTACAATGCAAGAGGCGAGATCGTGCTGCAAGCAAGAGTTGACGGTAAAGTTCAGCCGGGCGTGGTGTCCGCGCATCTTTTTTGGGCGAAGTTTACGCCCGGAAGCAGAAACATAAATGTGTTAACTTCAGAAAAACTTACTGACATGGGCAACTCCGCCACGTTTTATTCCGTCTTGGTTAATGTGGGCCTTTTTCAGGCATCTTCCTAGAAATTTTAGCGCGGGAAGTCGGTGTGTGGTCTTGGACGGTGTCCACTGCTCTACCGTATAATTGCGATTTTCCATACTCCATCAAGCTGAGGTCCTCGAATTCATTGCAATCATCAGGATAGCCCTGTGATCACGAAGGGCTTGCGCGGTTTCACGCGCTGCATCAAGCCAGCTTTGCGGGCCCCATCCCACTTCTTAAGAACGCGCTCACGGTTCCAAGTCCGGACAATTCTGTGCCTAGCGCTGTTGATTGTGACGGGCTGTGTGCTAGGCGCTGGGCAGCAAGACGTGGTCACTGAAGTTGTGATTCACGGCAACCGCCGCATCCCGGCTGAGACCGTTCGGGCACGCATCTTCACGCGTCCGGGCGATGTTTACGATCAGGCCGCCATTGAGCGCGACTTTAATTCACTGTGGAATACGGGCTATTTCGAAGACGTTCGATTCGAGCGCGAACAAACACCCAGGGGATGGCGGCTGCATATCTATGTAAAAGAGCGTCCCACGATACGCGAAATTGACTACGTCGGATTGAATTCAGTTTCCAAAAGTGATGTGCTGGACCGTTTTAAGCTGGCGAAAGTCGGATTGTCTCCGGAGAGTCAATACGATCCGACCAAGGTGAAGAAGGCAGAAGTAACTATCAGAGACCTGCTGTCCGAACACGGCAGGCAGTTCGCCACCGTCCGCACTGAAGTTCGGCCGATTCCACCAGCCGCCGTGAGTTTGACCTTCGTAGTGAAGGAAGGACCCAAGGTCAAAGTGGGCAAGATTATTTTCGAGGGCAATAAGCATGTCAACAGCCGCACATTGCGTTATGCCATGAAAAACCTGCGTCCGATCGGCATTCCGCATTCCATCTTTCTGGAGAATCTCTTCGCACGCACTTATGACGCCACCAAGCTTGACGAAGATACCGAGCGAGTGCGGGCTGAGTTCCAGAATCGCGGCTTCTTCAAAGTGCTGGTGCAAGACCCGAAAACTAATATTCACGACACCGGACACGCGGGGCTGCACATCCCGTTTATACGCAGCGGACCGGGCAAAGCCGTGGATATCAGAATTCCGATTGAAGAGGGCGAAAGCTATAAGCTCGGCAAAATTAGTTTTAAGAACACGAAGGCCGTGACCAACGAGAAGGCTCTTCGCAGCCTGTTTCCCATCAAGGATGGAGACATTTTTTCCCGCGAGAAAGTCGCCAAAGGTTTGGAAGCCATCCGCAAGGCCTATGGCGAGTTGGGATACATCAACTTCACTTCCATTCCGAATACTACCTTCGACGAGCAGAAAAAACTCGTCTTTCTGGATATTGACGTGGATGAAGGCAAACAGTTTTACGTGCGGCGTATCGAGTTTGCCGGAAATACCACGACTCGGGATAAAGTCATCCGCCGCGAAATCGCGCTGGAAGAAGGCCAGGTCTACAACCAGCGACTCTGGGAGTTGAGCCTTTTGCGTCTCAACCAGTTGAGCTACTTTGAACAACTGAAGCCTGACGATCCCAACGTGACTGACCGCCACCTGAATGAAAAAGAAGGCACGGTTGATTTGACTCTTAAGGTCAGAGAAAAAGGCAAGAACAGCATCGGACTCACTGGCGGCGTTAGCGGTTTATCTGGGACATTTGTCGGAATCAGCTACAGCACCAACAATTTTCTTGGTCTGGGCGAGACTCTCAGCGTGCAAGCAAATATCGGCAACCTGCAAAAGGATGTGATGTTCGGATTCACCGAGCCATACTTGTGGGATAAGCCTTTGCAACTTGGCTTTACTGTGTACGGTCGCAAATATACCTACGATCAGGCGCGGCAAACGGAAATTTTGACGGGACAAAGGATCAACCTGGCGGCGGCACAATTGCAAAACCTGCAAAACTACACACAGTCGAGCACCGGATTTTCTGTTTCATTGAACTATCCTCTTCATCGGTCATTCAAGAGACTCGGAATCAGTTACTCGTATGACGTTTCGTCGCTCGTCGCCTTGACCACAGCTTCGAAGTCACTATTCACAGCCCTGGCATTCAGCGGAATCAGCGGACCGAACTCGCTTAACGGAATTATTACCAGCAAACTGGTGCCGAGTTATTCCAAGAACACGCTCGATAGCGGAATTTCGCCGAAGAGCGGATCCAGTATTTATCTCGGTGGAGAAATTTCTGGCTTGGGAGGCACCGTCCGAACCATACGTCCAGTGTTCGAATACAAGCACTTCATTCCCGTGCAGAACCATCGCAACGCCGTGGGATACAACTTTCAGGCATCTTTTATGAGCGGATACGGCGGGCTCGTGGCGCCGCCATTTCAACGCTTCTATATGGGTGGCGAAAACGACTTGCGCGGCTTTGATATTCGCTCTGTATCTCCAGTCGCTTTTCTGCCGAGCAGTTCGGCAGTCACATTGCGAAATCCAGATGGCACGGTCGTTCCAAAGGACCCGAGCAACCCGCTGCGTGGTGGTTATACAGTCCCGGTGCCGGTGGACCAGATCGTTTTCCCCGGTGGCGATGCCAGCGTAGTTGCGAACCTGGAATATCGAATCACTATCGCAGGGCCGGTGGCGGTCGCTCCGTTTTTGGATATGGGCATGGATCCCATCCTGCGACCTTCGCAGTTGCGAGTGCAATCGTCGCAATTAAGCGTATTGAACGCGACCGTCTTTGGCTGCCCCGCGCAGGACCTTGGCCTCAATTGCGTCGGCGGAATACAGCCCGGAACCACGGCCGGGTTTCCCGCTTTCTCACAATATTTAAAGGTGGCCGGCAACACGAATTGGACTCCGCGAATGTCCACGGGAATCGAACTGCAAGTTTTCCTGCCGGTCGTGAATGCTCCATTTCGAATTTATTACGCTTACAATCCTCTGCGGCTCGACACCTTCACGCAATCTCCAGTGCCGATCACCCGCAGCATGTTTCCTGCGGGTGCCGCCGGCGACTACACGTATCTGAATACCGTGGGCGTGTTTGCTCCTCAATACCGTCTGCGAGAGCCGCGCAAGACGTTTCGTTTCACGGTTGCGACGACGTTTTAATTGTGCTGCGAACACTCCCGATCCGCATTGCCGGGGTTTGACGGCTCAGAAGGCCACACCTATAATGATCGGTATCCACACCCTAAAAATGGCGTAGCGCGCGGGGTGGTCAGCACGTATGAGTTCGCTCGATATGGGCGCGTGCGAGGCCCACGGAATCGTGCGGCAATTTTCAAGGAGTTCAAAGCAAACTATGATAAGCAAGCAGATCCGGTTTTTAGTGGCGACTGTGTTCGCCTTTTCAATGACGGCAATGGCGCAAACGGGAGATGGTTCCGCGGCGCTGCCGGCCGCTCCCAGTGCTGCCGCTACAACTCCTTCCGCGATCGCAACCGGCGGGGGAAGCAAGATCGGCACCATCAACGTGGAACAGGCGATTTTCGCGAGCAACGAAGGGCAACGCGATTTTGAT
>JBEEGK010000043.1:0-6091 GCA_041166845.1 Acidobacteriaceae bacterium | reverse complement strand
ACATGGACCGGCGTTCCCCGACGCTGAACAGAGGGTTCTTGTCCGGATTCCGCAAAATCGCCACGACCAGCTCATCGAAAATATTGCTGCCGCGCTCGATCAAATCCAGATGACCGTTAGTGGGCGGATCGAACGAGCCGGGGTAGATGGCAACTACCTTTTTCAATGTCCCTCTTGTTTGTAACGTTCAACGGCTGGATGGATTTAAGTACAGATTCTATGCGGCGACAGAGGGAAATGGCAATCGGTATAAGAGGGCCAGCGGGGCCCGGACAAAGGGATGTTTCGACTCTTTGAGCTTTCGCCAGCGAAAGCTCAAGTTCGCTCAACATGACAGAACCTAAAAATTCAAACACATCCTGAGCGAAGTCGAAGGATCGCTATAAGGTTCCGAACACTCGCTCGCCCGGGCCACCACGCCTACCTCCGCGCCGTAATCTTTTGCTCTGGAACGGCGGCGCTTGGCATGGTGGTCACTCGGTTCGTTGCAGCGGCCGCCGGAGCTGCGGTAGCGGCAGCGGCGGCAGGCGGAACGAAAGCGGCGCCCAGGCCTAAGTGCTTGCGAACTTCGGCTTCCAACTTGGTGAATGTGTCACGATTATCTTTCAGAAATTGGCGCGCATTTTCGCGTCCTTGTCCGATGCGTTCGCCCTTGTAGCTGTACCATGCGCCGGACTTCTCCAGCAGGCCGCTGTTCGCCGAGATGTCGAGCAGATCACCTTCCCGCGAGATGCCTTCGCCATACATGATGTCGAACTCGGCCTCACGAAAAGGCGCTGCCACTTTGTTCTTCACCACTTTAATTTTTGTCCGCGAGCCCGTCACAACGTCGCCATCTTTAATGGCAGCGATACGCCGAATATCAATGCGGACGGACGAATAAAACTTCAACGCGCGGCCACCGGTTGTAGTTTCCGGATTGCCAAACATGACTCCGATCTTTTCGCGGATCTGGTTGATAAAAATCAGGCAGGTTCGCGACTTGGATACGGTCCCTGTCAGCTTTCGCAGCGCCTGGGACATCAACCTCGCTTGCAATCCCATGTGGCTGTCTCCCATTTCGCCATCGAGTTCGGCCTTCGGGACCAGGGCGGCAACGGAGTCCACGACCAGCACGTCAATCGCTCCGGATCGAACCAGCGCCTCAGTGATTTCGAGTGCCTGCTCACCGTAATCCGGTTGCGAGACCAGGAGGTTATCCACATCAACGCCGAGTTTCTTGGCATAGCCTGGATCGAGCGCGTGCTCGGCGTCCACAAATGCCGCCATGCCGCCGGTTTTCTGGGCTTCGGCGATCACCTGCAAAGCGATAGTGGTTTTGCCGGAGGATTCCGGGCCGA
The DNA here is from genome assembly GCA_041166845.1 of Acidobacteriaceae bacterium. Taxonomy (GTDB): domain Bacteria; phylum Acidobacteriota; class Terriglobia; order Terriglobales; family Acidobacteriaceae; genus JALYIM01. Next base: position 4,751 of record JBEEGK010000043.1, on the reverse strand, counting down.
AAATCTCCACTACGCGTCCGCGAGGAAATCCTCCCACTCCCAGGGCCGCATCGAAAGAAATCGCGCCTGTAGGAATGACCGCGATCGGCACAATTGCCTCTTTCGACCCGAGCCGCATGATTGAACCCTTGCCAAATTGCTTTTCGATCTGGGCGAATGCGAGGTCAATTGCTTTGGAACGTTCGTCAGCCATGAAGTTGGAGCTCCTTAAGGATTGCAGATGGTGTTGACGCCGGATTATACACACGAATCGAAGCGAATAAAAGGCGAATCTGAAAAGTTACTAGTGCAAAACTTCCCGAAAAGGAAAATTTGCGAACTGAGAAAGTCTTGAACCGACGTGTTCGGATTTTCTCCACAATTGAAGTCGCTCAAATAGCTCGCGTCGCCCTCAACCGCTGGAATCCGCATGCTACAATGAGCCGCTCTAAACATTCTTCCGGCGATGATTACACATCGTTTTCCACGTTCACAGAAACGCACTGCTCCTGAGGGCGATTTACGCTGAAAACAACTGATTCCGTGGCCCAAGACTCCTCCAAAACCGCTCCCATCACCTACGCCGACGCCGGTGTGGATATAGATCGAGCTACGCGCACCAAAAAGAGAATCAAGTATCTGGCGCACAAGACTTTTACGCGCGGCGTGCTCAGCGAAATTGGCGGCTTTGGAGGCCTGTTCGCGATCGACAAGCAGAAATATGCAGACCCAGTACTGGTTTCGAGCGTGGACGGCGTGGGCACCAAGCTGAAGGTCGCTTTCGAGATGAAAGTCCATCACACTATCGGCGCCGACCTAGTCAATCACTGTGTGAACGATATCGCGGTGCAAGGCGCGACTCCGCTGTTCTTTATGGACTACCTCGCAACCGGCCAACTCGAGCCTGAGGTTGCGGAAAAAGTGGTTGAAGGACTCGCCGAAGCCTGCAAGCACAACGGCTGTGCCTTGATCGGGGGCGAAACCGCCGAGATGCCGGGGTTTTATCCAGAGGGCGAATACGATCTCGCCGGATTCATCGTGGGCGTAGTGGAGCGTGAGCGCATCGTTACGGGCAAGACAGTTGAAGTCGGAGACGTGATACTCGGGCTCGCGTCAAATGGACTCCACACCAACGGTTATTCGCTGGCGCGCAAGCTGCTGTTTGAAGTTGCCCGATATACTCCCGAATCGTACGTCAACGAACTGAAGGGCAAAGTTGGCAACGAACTGATGAAGACCCACAAGAGCTACTGGCCGGCGATCAAGCGCCTGGTGGAAGGCGAATGCGTTTCCGCAATGGCGCACGTGACCGGCGGAGGCATTACGGACAACCTTCCGCGCGTGCTGCCGCGAGGAGTCGCCGCCGTGATCGAAATAGGATCATGGCCAGTGCTGCCGATTTTCGAGCATCTCCAGCAACTGGGGAACGTTCCTCGGGAAGAAATGCTTCGCACGTTCAATATGGGTTTAGGAATGCTGCTCGTCGTTCCCGCAAAAAAATTCAAAAAAGCTCAAACGGTGATCGAACGCGCCGGAGAAAAAGCCTTCACCATCGGACGCATCGTGAAGGGCGACCGCAAAGTGATGTACACGTAGGAGCCTCCAGCCAATTTCATCCGGAGAGAAGTCGCATCCGTGTAGTCCCTTTAATTGAGTTGTAGCGACGTCCCGAAAATCGGATGGCGTGCCTCGTAAGCGGAAATCTCCGTCTCATGCTGCAAGGTGAGTGCAATGTCATCCAGGCCATTCAGTAGTCGATGGCGGGTAGATTCTTCAATTCCGAACGTAGCCGAAAACCCGCGCTCGTCGGAGACCTTGCGATTTTCCAGATCAATCGTCAGCTCGTAATCAGGAATCTCTGAGGCACGGCGAGCAAGTTCTGCGACCTCGTTTTCGGATAAAGCCACGGTCAACACACCGTTCTGCACGCAATTACTGGTGAAAATGTCAGCGAAAGATGGAGCGATTACAGCACTGAACCCGAAATCTTCGAGCGCCCATACAGCGTGCTCACGAGAAGAGCCGCATGCAAAATTCTTTCCCGCCACCAGAATGCTCGCGCCCGCATAGCGCGGCTGATTCAAGGAAAAGTCAGGATCCAGTTTGCCGTCTTTCGAGCGCCGCCAGTCGTAAAACAGAAACTCTCCAAAGCCGGTACGCTCGATGCGCTTCAAAAACTGCTTGGGAATAATCTGGTCAGTGTCCACGTTGGCGCGGTGGAGTGGGGCGACGCGTCCTTTGTGCACTCGAAAAGGTTTCATTTTGCCTTTAGTTGAAATGCCAGTTGCGAATATCTGTAAAGTGGCCAGTGATGGCAGCGGCGGCCGCCATCATCGGACTCAGCAGGTGCGTGCGCCCGCCGCGACCCTGTCGCCCTTCAAAATTGCGGTTGCTGGTGGAGGCGCAGCGCTCGCCCGGCTGCAGGATGTCCGGATTCATACCGAGGCACATGGAGCATCCCGACTCGCGCCACTCGAAACCTGCTTCTTGAAAAATCTGGTCCAGGCCTTCGCGCTCAGCTTCGCGCTTGACCGCTTGTGATCCGGGAACCACCATTGCCCGCACGTTGGGACTTACATGATGTCCCTTGACAATGCGGGCGGCGGCGCGCAGGTCTTCAAGGCGGGAATTCGTACAGGAACCGATGAAGACTCGGTCAACGGTAATGTCTTCCATGCGCGTGCCAGGCTTGAGCCCCATGTATTCCAGCATGCGTTCGGAGGAACGGCGGTCTTCTTTGCTCTGTGTTGCTGGAATCTCTGGAACTTTTTCGGTGATAGGCACGACCATCCCAGGATTCGTTCCCCAGGTAACAAATGGCGCCAGTTTCGAGCCGTCTATGCGAATTACTCTGTCAAACGTTGCGCCTTCGTCGGACCTCATGCTTGACCACTGCTCGAGCGCCCGGTCCCAGTCCGCTCCCTGCGGGGCAAAGCGGCGGCCCTTGATGTAGGCGAATGTAGTCTCGTCCGCTGCTACCATGCCCGCGCGCGCTCCGGCCTCAATACTCATATTGCACAGCGTCATCCGGCCTTCCATGGAAAGCGCACGCACCGCGCTGCCTGCGTACTCGATTACGTGGCCGGTCGCCCCGTCCGTGCCGATTTGCCCGATGATGCCGAGAGCTAAATCTTTAGCAGAAACTCCTTCGCCGAGCTGTCCGCTCACCTCAATCAGCATGGTCTTCGCTTTGCGTTGCGGCAAGCATTGGGTTGCAAGCACATGTTCAACTTCCGATGTCCCTATGCCAAATGCTAAAGATCCGAACGCACCATGCGTGCTGGTATGACTGTCGCCGCAGACGATGGTCATGCCGGGTCGCGTTAGTCCCAGCTCAGGACCAATTACATGAACGATGCCTTGTGACGGAGAGTCCATATCGAACAACGGAACGCCAAACTCTTTGCAATTTTTCTGTAGCGCTTCAATCTGGCGCGCTGCAATTGGATCGGTGATGGGGGTTCCACGGGGCTCGGTGGGGATATTGTGATCAACGGTAGCAATCGTGCGCTGCGGCTGGCGGACGCGGCGTCCGGCAACTCGCAATCCATCGAACGCCTGCGGGGAAGTCACCTCATGCACAAGATGCAAATCAATGTAGAGCAGAGGCAGGCGATCGGGCGGGGAGTGCACAATGTGCGCGTCCCAGATTTTGTCGTACAGGGTACGTTTTGGTGTCATTCGCTTAAGAGGAACTCCGTTTGGATATTTTATCGTAGCCCGGAATCAAAGCTGAAACCGTCGTCCTCATGCCACTTCGATGTTCTCATCCGTAAATTTCTTGTCATTTTCGTCCGAGCCGATCAGTTCAAACGAATTCGTCAGCACGGCGTTGCCCTTTTCCACGCTGGTGATGACGTAGGAGCAGCCAAACCAATGGGCCTCGGCCAGATCAGTCACTGACCACTTCGCAGGATGGTCAGGATGTGAGTGATAAAAGCCGATAATATCTTCTCCGCGCTGGCGGCCTTCCCTTTGGATCCGAATCAGATCTTTAGGATCAATGTTATAGCGGTTGTGCAGAGAGTCAGTGCGCGTATTTCCCGCGCGCGCAATATGGGTCACAGTGCGGGCGCCTGCGTCGTCCATTTGTCCGAGCAGCACGCCGCAACATTCGTGAGGATAGGTTTCTTCTCCATGCTGGCGTAGCGACTCGTAATTCGATTTGTTAATTTTCAGCATGGGATTTGAATGCGCTTAACGCGGACCAGCTTCCTCCCAGAATCTTTCGCTCAAATATTTATCGCCGGAGTCGCAGAGTATGGTCACGAAAACAGCACGTTCGTCCTTATCGAGGCGTTGGGCGATCTGCAAACATCCCACAACTGCTGCGGCCGCTGAAATTCCCAGCAACAGTCCTTCCTCGCGAGCCAGTCGCACCGCCATTGCGTAAGCGTCCTCGGTTGAAATACCGAGGTCTTCATCCGCGAGCGAAGCGTCATAAATCTTCGGAACGATGGCGCTGGCCATGTGCTTCGCGCCTTCGATTCCATGGAAAGGCGAGTCAGGCTGTAGCGAAATACATTTGATCTTCGGATTCAGTTCTTTCAATCGCCGCGTGGTTCCGACAAACGTCCCGCTGGTTCCAAGCATGGAAACAAAGTGCGTGACGTGCCCTTCCGTCTGTTGCCAGATTTCGTTGGCTGTGCCATGGTAATGGGCTTGCCAGTTGGCGTCGTTGGAATACTGGTCGGCATAAAAATACGTGTCGGGATGTTTAGCGTAAAGTTCTCGGGCAACTCGAATGGCGCCGTCAGAGCCATCCGCCGGAT
>JBEEGK010000042.1:0-6757 GCA_041166845.1 Acidobacteriaceae bacterium | reverse complement strand
AGATGATGGAATTCAACTATCTTCTCGAGCATCAGGCGATCCAGCGACAGTCATCAGGAAAATATGCAATCGATTACGCGCGCATGCCCGAAGTCCTGGCTGACTTAGCAAAAGAGCTGCTCGATATCGAAGCCAAGGGTGCGCGTGAGAGAGCCGAAAACTGGTTTAAGAAATACGATGTCATGCCTGCCGAGCTACAGACATCTCTCAAATCCACCTCGGTTCTGCCGGTGGATATTGATCCAATATTTTCGTTTCGAGAAACGGCAAAGTAGTGACGGATTAGCCTACGAAGTCCACTTTGGGTTCCTGCGGAATGATGCCGGCCTTGTGGCCCATGTCCAGCAATCGCCGCACGGCTTCGCGGCCATCTTTTCCATAATTCAATGTGCGCTCGTTAACGTACATGCCTACAAATTTGTCTGCAAGTTGCGAATCCAGATCACGGGCAAACTGCATAGAGTACGCCAGAGCCTCTTCACGATGGTCCAACGCGTATTGAATGCTGTTTGACAACGCGGTCGAGACGCTCGCAATCAGATCCGGCCCGAGCTCACGGCGAATCGCATTTCCTCCCAGTGGCAGAGGAAGTCCGGTAACTTTCTGCCACCACTTGCCGAGATCCACGATGCGATGCAGTCCAGATTTGTCGTAAGTGAGCTGTCCCTCATGAATGATAAGACCGGCCTCGAATTTGCCTTCTAGCACCTGCGGAATGATCTGGTCGAATGGAACAACTTCCGTTTCGATTCCAGGCGCGAAAAGTCGTAACACGAGATTAGCTGTCGTCAGGGTCCCGGGAATTGCGATTCGCTTTCCTTTAATCTGATTTTCGGTATAAGGACGGTTAGCCACCACCATTGGTCCGTATCCTTCGCCCACGCTGCCACCGCTGGGAAGCAGGGCGTATTTCTCCTGAATGTACGGATATGCATGGAAGGAAATTGCGCTCACATCGTATACCCCGTCCCCCTCCATTGCCTTGCGGTTCAGGCTCTCGATATCGCTCAAGGTATGAGTGAAACGCAGTCCGTTGGCTCGCACTTTGTTCGTGGCTAAAGCATAAAACATGAACGCGTCGTCGGAATCCGGACTGTGGGCAATCGAAATTTCGCGCGTGTGAAGGGGAAGACTCGGATCTGCAACTTCGGGATTAATAATTTGCGTGGACATAAGAAAACTCACTCCTGGAACTTACGAGCAAACTGCCACCCGGCGGAAATGGCCGCCGCCATCATGATCTTTATAATTTCGGCGAAGATAAACCAGTAAAGTCCGAAACGCACGGCCTGCGCCAGCGAATGGGTTAGAACATAAAGCCAGCCAATTCCGCCGGCGAATAGCAAAATCTCTGCAACAAGACCAGCAGCAGCAGCCCGAAAAAAAGTCCTCTTTCCGTGCTCCATGATCCAGCCCGACAGTGCCGCGACGAAAGGATACGCAAGCAAAAATCCGCCAGTGGGTCCGAGAAGCTGCGCAAGTCCACCCGGCCCGGTCGGGCTGAATACAGGCATTCCGGCTGATCCTTCGAGCAGATACAACGCAAGAGCGGCGAAACCGCGGCGGCTTCCGAGAGTGAGTCCTACCAGCAGCACGGCAAAGTTACCCAACGTCAACGGCACCGGCGTGAAGGGAAGAGGAAGAACGATCCGGGCGCACAATGCAACAAACAAACTCGCGCCAACCACAATCGCCACCTGTTCTGAAATCTCTATTGCGCGATGCTGGGTCAGTGTGTGAGTTGTCGTCTTTTCCATGTCGTTCGACTCCGTGGGTTCATGACTATCGAGATTAGTGAAGATCAGCTTCTGTCCCGGGCGTTCCATCAGCTTCGTGCCCTGCAACGTTTGAGGCCTTCACATGCGGACGAATGCGCAGATAAAGCGCAAGACCCACCCCGGATATGGCGGCGATCGCAAAAGCCAGAATGATGAACAACCACATCATTCGCACGGTTACTTAGGATATCAAAGGAAACAGCCCGCGCGCCGTACGCAGAAAGGATTATTTGCCGGGACGTTGTCTCCCGGACGCTATTTTGCGACCATTATTTGCCTGACATGGCCCGCTCTACGTCATCGGCAGTATGGGGCAGCGCTTCGGAGAGGTTAATCAGCTTGCCGCTACGATCCACGTAGAAGTCATCCTCAATTCTCACTCCCAGCTTTTCTTCAGGGATATAGATTCCCGGCTCGATAGTGAATACAGCGCCCGGGCCGAGCGGGGCGTCGTAGTCGCCATCGTCATGTACATTCAGTCCGAGATAGTGACTGAGACCATGAATGAAGTATTTTCCCAGCGGCTCTCCGTGAGAATCTTTGCCGTGTGTATTGATGTAGTCGAAAGCGACTTTATACAGCGAGTTAGGAGAACTTTTCTTCAGAGAGGATTGCCCCGACCGGAAAGCCTCGATTGCGGCCCTCTGCGCCCCCAGAACGATGTCGTAAATCTCCCGCTGCCGAGGACTAAATTTTCCGTTTGCCGGTAAAGTTCGCGTGATGTCGGACGCGTACATCGAATATTCTCCCGCAGCGTCAATTACTACAATATCCCCCGCCCGAATCGGACCGGAATCGTCCGAATAATGCAGGACCGTGGAATTCAATCCCGCACCTACAATCGGAGCGTAGGCAGGCCGCTCGCATCCGCGTTTTCCCCATTCGTATTGCAGCAAGGCGGCCATCTCGCGCTCGGTCGTCCCGGGCTTCATGGCGCGCATGGCGGCCAGGTGGGCCGCAATCGAAGCATTGGTAGCTTTACGGAGCAGCTCAATCTCGCCGTCATCCTTGAATGTTCTTAGTGACCTAAGCAAAGGCGCGGCATCCTGAAACGATGCTCCTACGGGGAAGGCGTTGGCACGTTTTAACCACTGCAAAGGCGCAGTCGAGCCCGGAGCTGCATCCGGCCCGGGCATGTCCGTGTAGATCGGCCCGCCGGACATTTTCACCAGTTCGGAGCGCAAATTATCCAAGGCCTCGACGCGATCGAATCCTGTTATCCGAGCGGCGTCCGGACTGTCCGGTCCCAACTTTGGACCAGTCCATTTTTCCTGGGATGAGTTGCGGTTCGGGAGAAATAATATTTCTGAGTAAGCGTGTGCAGGCGAGCTATCTTTTGCGGGTGCCTCGGCTACGATCAGGATCGCCGCACCCGGCTCAGGCCATCCAGAAAGATAATAAAAGTTGTCGTCAGGACGATATCCGTAGAGGTCGTTTGGACCTTCGGCTTCGACCGTTGCGAACAGCAGGATGGCCCCACCCTTTGACTTGCCGGCCAGCGCTTGACGGCGCGCCCGGTAGTCGGCGTTAGGTTGGCGCTCGAGTGCCAGCGTCATGGTGCTGAAAACCACAAAACTGATCAATGCGGCGGATAAAAGCTTTCGTGAGGTCATCAATTATTTGTGCTCGTCATGGATTTATTGACTGACTGAAAGGCCTCTACATTGCTCTTGTCTATCAGGGAGGAACCCGTGTCCACGAACGCGGGCAGAGGAGCGAAACTGTCATTCGCCCAATCTTTATCGAGCGGAGAAACTTTTTGATGGTAGAGGCTGTCGAGGACTCGCAATCCGAAAGTAGCCATGGTGTACGGTTTTTGCGAAATGGTGGCTGCGATCACTCCCTTTTGAATCCAGTCCAAAGTCTCCGGATCAACATCCATCGCCATCACCACTTTGTCTTTTACCTTCGCGCTGTTTAGGACGGTAGCGACTTCCTTGCCGGCCTGGGCCTCCAGACAAACGAACGCGTTGATCTTATCCTTCTGCTTCCCCAGCATCTGGGTAGTACTGTCGAACGCGACTCGCGGGTCACCATGTATGTCAACGACGTCAGTGATTTTGATTTGCGGATGAGATTCCAGCGCGTCGTGATACCCGTGCAAACGCTCCTTCAGATTCGTCTGCTCGGGCATGGTGAAGACCACCACATTTCCCTTGCCTTGTAGTTCCTTGGCCAGACGCTGGCCGCCAATTAGTCCTGCCTGATAGTTGTTTGTGCCTATGGAGAAGAGCCGCTTGCTGTCGGGCGCGTCAGAATCAATTGTGATCACTGGAATGCCAGCCGCCACCGCTTTATCAATGTCGTCCTTCATGAGCTTCGGATCGGTAACTGCAATCAGAATCCCGGTCGGCTTCTGGCGCACAGCATTCCGGAAAGCCTCCAGCTCTTCTTTGGGATCGTAGGTCGCGGGTCCAACAAACTGTGCGCGGACCTTCCATTGCTGTGCTTCCTGAACAAATCCTGCTCCGGCGGCGTGCCAGTAAGGAACCTGAATGTTGCTGGAAATCAGATAGTAATTTTCGTCGGTATCGTGCCGCCCGCCGCATGCCAGCGAGAGTGATGCCAGGGCGATTACAGCGCTGAGGGGAAAAAGCTTTCGTGTTGTCACTGGATTCCTCCGTTGCACTCGAGAATCTTTCAAGCACGGATCCGCACAAGCGAAGACGGCTGCGATTCTAGCGCAGTGGCTCAACAAAAGAAAAGGCCCCAGACGACGAAGGACCCTACCTTCTCCAAAAATCATGTCTGCAAAATGGATGCTGTTATACGCCCACCGGAAAGGGTTTGTTATGAGACTCCGCACCCAGCGAGATTGACGTAAATCTTCCCTGTAAGAGAGACATCAGGCCCGTGTACCAATATCCCAGGACAAAAAGAAGCAAAAAAGGCACAGTGATGTAGTTCTCATTGTCGAGCGCATAGTAGACGGTCAACGCGAAGTAACCACCAATCAACAATTCGATCCAAGGCACCCATCCCAGGCGACGACGGTAGGTTCGCGTGCGCACCATGTCTTTTTTCGATTCCAGACGATATTTCGGAGTGCGGGCGAATGCGGTTTGCTTGCCCACCAGGGCTTCCAGCACGGCGCGCGTATTGGTGACCGTAAGTCCGATTCCAAGCGCCATGAGGAACGGTATATAAAGGAGCGCCCTCGGCCAGCGTCGCGGGAACAACTCCCGTTGCGAAACCAGATAGAAACTTGAAATCGAGAAGCTGGACGCTACAAACAATGGCAAGTCAATGTAGACCATCTGAAACCATCCCTGATAGAAGCGGATAATCATCGCCGGCAGCAGCAACACCGAAAGCACGATCATTAACGGATAACTCAGATTCGCGGTCAGGTGATACCAGGCCTCGAGTTTCACTCGAAACGGTTGATCGCTTTTCAGCACGCGCGGCAACACTTTTTTTGCCGTTTGGATCAGACCCTTCGCCCAGCGTGCCTGCTGGGTTTTGAACGCGGTCATCTCGACTGGCAATTCCGCTGGACATTCCACGTCCTGCAAATAAATAAACTTCCATCCCTTCAACTGCGCGCGATAGGAGAGGTCGGTGTCTTCTGTCAAGGTATCGTGCTGCCATCCACCCGCCTCATCAATTGCCTGCCGGCGCCACAATCCTGCGGTGCCATTGAAATTGAAAAATACATTGCTGCGCGCCCGGCCGGAGTGCTCCAGAACAAAATGACCGTCGAGCAGAATCGCTTCCACTTCGGTCAGAAAAGAATAATGCCGATTGATGTGGGTCCAGCGCGTCTGCACCATTCCGATCTTGGGATTGGTGAAGTGGTGGACGGTTCGCAGCAGAAAATCTTCCGGTGGTACGAAGTCGGCATCGAAAATCGCAATGAATTCGCCTTTGGATGTTTTCAATCCCTCGGCGAGCGCGCCTGCCTTGAATCCCGCGCGATTTTCGCGGTGATGATACGTGATGGGATGTCCCTGCGCCGCGTATTGCTCGACCAGCCGACTGGCCACTTCAACTGTTTCGTCGGTGGAATCGTCAAGCACCTGAATGTCGAGTTTTTCTCGCGGATAATCTAAGCGGCAGATTGATTCCAGTAGCCGGTCAATTACAAATTGTTCGTTGAAGATAGGCAACTGAACCGTGATGCGGGGAAGTTCGGCGAAGTATCCAGGCGGTTCAGTGGTACGGTTCTTTTTGTTCTTGTAATAGAGATACACCAGCATGTAACGGTGCACCCCGTAGGATGCAAGCAGAATAAGGACGAAAAAGTAAGGTACCAGCAGCGCTATATCAAAGCCATTGGCCTTGTAGAGACCTTGAAAAGTTGCGTCCAGAAAGTGCTGGCGAAAATAATGGGTGATTCCGCGAGGAGCAAGAAGCTCGGCTGCAATTTCAAAGGGCGTCAACATTTCGCGGGGGGGGGAATTGCTCGACAACTCTGGTTGCAAACCCTAGTTCAGAAAATATGTTCGATAAAGTGTGTCGCGCTGCACTGGCCTGAATCCGGCGTCGCGGATAATCCGCCGCAACTCCTCTTCCGTAGTGCAATTGGTCACCCCAGCTGCACGCACCACGTTTTCTTCCAGCATGACTGAGCCAACGTCGTTGCCCCCAAAACGCAACCCCATCTGGCAAACTTTCAGACCTTGGGTGACCCAACTCGATTGCACGTTGAGAAAATTAGAAAGATAGAGTCGCGCGATCGCCAGTGTCTTTAAATACTCGACCGCGGTTGCCTCTTCCCAATGCCTGCCGCCGAGCGCCGTATTGGATGGCTGAAAGCTCCACGGGATAAAAGCCGTGAATCCGCCGGTCTCTTCCTGCAACTCGTAAAGCCGCTGAAAATGGTTGACCCGATTCTCGTAGCTTTCGCCCACCCCAAACATCATGGTTGCTGTTGTGCGCATTCCTAACTGGTGCGCGGTGCGATGCACATCGAGCCAGTCGTCAGTCAAACATTTCAGCCGTGCAATTTTGTAGCGGACTTCATCGTCGAGAATTTC
>JBEEGK010000041.1:0-13361 GCA_041166845.1 Acidobacteriaceae bacterium | reverse complement strand
GGTCAGCCCATCGAATATGGGCAGGAATTGTTCGTCATTCGTCCTAAGAAGTAGTTGTGGAAGTGGAACTTATATCAGTGATGAGGGCGCGCCGAACGCGCCTTTTTATGTGCGCGGAATGGAATTGCTTGTTCCTGCCCGGTAACGCGCGTTTTTGGAGCTCATGTTTAAAAAAATACTAATCGCAAATCGCGGAGAAATTGCGCTGCGAGTAATTTGCGCCTGCAAAGAACTGGGAATTCGCACGGTCGCGATTTACAGCGAGGCGGACCGGCATTCGTTGCATGTTCGTTTCGCGGACGAAGCCATCTGCATCGGGCCTCCGCAACTCGCGCAGAGCTATCTGAATATTCCAGCCGTAATCAGTGCAGCGGAAATTGCCAACGTGGATGCGATTCATCCGGGATACGGGCTGCTGGCCGAGAACGCTAACTTTGCCGAAGTTTCGGAAACCTGCAATATCAAATTTATAGGTCCGCCACCCGAGGTCACGCGGTTGATGGGCGAAAAGGAAAAGGCCCGTGCGGCCATGAAGAAGGCCGGGGTGCCGATTCTTCCTGGGTCGGAAGGAATTCTGACTACCGACGGCGAGGCGTTGGAATGGGCGCGCGAGGTTGGATTCCCTGTGATCATTAAAGCGTCGGCAGGCGGTGGTGGGCGCGGGATGAGGATTGTCCGCAATGAAGAAGATTTGCCCGGGCTCTTTAAAGCGGCGCAATCGGAGGCGGCGGGGGCTTTTGGAAACGGCGATCTCTACATGGAAAAATTCGTGGAGCGTCCTCGTCACATCGAATTTCAGGTGCTTGCCGATCAGTATGGAAACGTTGTGAGCTTAGGCGAGCGCGAGTGCAGCATTCAGAGGCGGCATCAGAAACTGCTGGAGGAGTCGCCGTCCACGCAAGTTTCCCCTCAATTGCGAGAAGAAATTGGGCAAGTGATCTGCAAAACACTGTCGGAGATTGGGTATGTAAACGCCGGCACAATTGAATTTCTGATGGATGAAGACCGCAAGCTCTACTTCATCGAAATGAACACGCGGATTCAAGTGGAACATCCGGTCACGGAGATGGTTACGGATGTTGATCTGGTAAAGAGCCAGATTCTGCTGGCTGCGGGAGAGCGGCTGGAGAACGTTCTGCAAGGCCCCATCGTGCATCGCGGACATGCTATTGAGTGCCGCATTAATGCTGAGCATCCGGAGAAGTTCACGCCATCGGCGGGGAAAATCACGGCGTTCAATCCACCCGGCGGTACCGGGGTGCGGGTGGATACGGCGGCCTATGCCGAAGGCACGATTCCTCCTTATTATGACTCGCTGATCGCAAAATTGATCGTGCGCGGGAAAGATCGAGCCGAGGCGCTTTCTCGCATGTCGCGCGCGCTCGAGATGTTTATTGTAGAAGGGATCTTCACCACCATTCCCCTACATCGCCGCATTCTTGCCGACCCCGACTTCCGCGCAGGGAACATTGATACGACGTTCATTGAGCGCTTTCTGGCAAAGAAAGACGAGCGGCAGCATCCCAGATAAAGTTGGTTTGAGCGCACATGATTCGATTGCCCCGTCTGTACGCCATTTTGGATGCATCCTGTTTTGCGAGTGGCGAGCAGCTTTACGCAGCCGCTGGGGAGTTAATGGCGAGCGGCGTCACTCTGTTGCAATATCGCAATAAGACCGGCAATGCCCGTGACATGCTGGAGCAGGCGCGCGAAATCAAGAGTCGAGTGGGAAGCGGTTGCAAATTGATCATGAACGATCGCGCCGATCTGTGTGTAGCGGCGGACTACGACGGCATCCATCTTGGACAGGACGATCTCTCCCCTGCGAGTGCCAGGAAAGTCATCGGAAAGAATCATTGGATGGGATTATCCACCCACAATTCTGACCAAGTCGTTAAAGCGGACAAAACTGACGCTGACTACGTCGCTATCGGGCCGGTGTTTGCAACGGCGAGCAAGTTGAATCCAGACGCGGTGATTGGCTTGGGCGGAGTCCGCGAGGCACGGAAGTTGACTGGGAAACCTCTGGTTGCAATTGGCGGAATTACTGCTGCAAATTGCAGTGCTGTGATCGAGGCGGGAGCTGATTCGGTGGCGGTAATTTCCGGATTGCTGAAAGACCCACGAAAATCAACTGAGGAATTTTTGCGCGTCTTGAGGTAAAGTCAGGTCGCGGCTTATCGGGCGAATTCCATGCTCGCGAGGATTCAGATCGCCACGGTAAAGATCAATCACCGTAACTATAAATGATGAGCACTGATATTCATCCGCAGTCGAGTTCGCGCATACCCATTGAAACCTCATCCGCGCGAGATGTAAGCCATCAGGACAAAGAATTAGTTAAGGGTCTCGGCCTGACCAGCGCCACTATGCTGGTGATGGGTTCGATGATCGGCTCCGGAATATTTATCGTTTCGGCGGAGATTGCCCGCGAGGTGGATTCTCCCGCACTGCTGATTGGCGCGTGGCTGGTGGCAGGCATCATGACCATCATTTGCGCGCTTAGCTATGGAGAGCTGGCAGCGATGATGCCGCGCGCCGGCGGGCAGTATGTCTACCTGCGTGAATCGCTTGGGCCTCTGTGGGGCTTTCTGTATGGATGGACGCTGTTCCTTGTAATTCAGACAGGGACGATTGCCGCCGTTGCAGTGGCTTTTGGTAAGTTTCTCGGGATTTTTGTTCCGTCCATTTCTTCCTCCAATTGGATTATTCATTTCGCCAAGATTCCGCCTATTCATCTGGGACCGATGGTTCTGGGAAATATGGACGTGGGATTGAACACCCAGAATCTTGTGGCCGTCCTGATGGTCATCGTGCTCTCCGTAATCAACATTTTTGGAGTGAAGACTGGGGCATTCATCCAGAACGTTTTCACCTTCGCGAAAGTATCAGCCTTACTTGGATTGGTGCTATTCGGACTGTTCATCGGACGAAACGCGCAGGCGCTGGCAGCGAACTTCCACGGAAATTTCTGGCATAACGCGGGACTGGGCGCCCAACACGCTGTACAGGTCGGTGTTGGCGGTCCCATCGTTATGGTTGGAACTTTGACCATCCTTGCGGTTGCGCAGGTGGGCTCACTTTTTTCCGCTGATGCGTGGAACAACGTGACTTTCACAGCCGGAGAGGTCAAGAATCCCAGCCGCGATTTACCGCTCTCGCTGGCAATTGGGACCGGCATCGTGATCGCACTCTACATTGGGTGCAACTTTATTTATCTCAACGTGCTCCCGCTGGACGGAATCAAGAATGGTGTCACCATTCTTGAACGCGGAATCAAGTATGCGACCGAAGACCGCGTGGCAACGGCCGTTCTGACGCAAATGTTCGGAGCTGCTGGCGGAGTTCTGATGGCGCTGGCCATTATGCTTTCGAGTTTTGGCTGTAATAACGGGCTGATTCTAGCGGGGGCGCGTGTTTATTACGCGATGGCCAAGGACGGATTGTTCTTCCGCGGCGTCGGGAAACTGCATCCGACATATAAGACACCTGCCGTGTCGTTGATGGTACAGATGGTGTGGACCTGCGTCCTCTGCGTCTCAGGCAGCTATGGACAGTTGCTGGATTACATTATTTTCGCGGTGCTGGTGTTTTATATCCTGACAATCGCCGGATTATTCGTGCTGCGCTATAAGCGTCCGGATGCACCTCGGCCGTATCGCGCGATTGGATACCCGGTGCTGCCCGCGATTTATATTGTGATGGCCTTATTTATTGATGTCGTACTATTGGTTTACAAACCGCAGTTCACGTGGCCGGGATTGATGATTGTCTTGCTGGGAATTCCGGTTTATTTTGCGTGGTCGCGGCGTTCCGAGGTTGTGGCACGCACTTCTTAACGGCATAGGAGAAGTTGAATCATGGCAAATTTGCTGGCTCGCAAGCCGCTTAATCTGCTGCTTGAAGAGGCGCGCGAAACAGGCGGCCATAGCCTGAAACGAACCTTGGGACCATTCCAGTTGACGGCGCTGGGCGTAGGCGCGGTGATCGGTGCTGGAATATTCGTGATGTCCGGGTTGGGTGCCAGTATGGCCGGTCCGGGACTCATGCTCTCATTTATCTTGTCTGGCACGGGCTGCGCCTTCGCCGCGCTTTGCTACGCGGAGTTCGCTGCCATGATTCCCCTGGCAGGCAGCGCCTATACCTATGCCTACGCCACGCTCGGCGAGCTCTTCGCCTGGATCATCGGATGGGATCTGACGCTCGAATACGCGATGGGGGCCAGCACGGTCTCATCAGGATGGTCGAACCATTTTATCGAGCTGCTCAATATCTTCCACGTAAAGATGCCTTTGTGGCTGGCCTACGATCATTGGACGGGACTTCGTATTGCCGAAGGCACCATCGCGCGACAAATGGCGCTGGCCTCGGACTCGTCACTGATTCCGGGTACGCAAGCGTTTCTGACCAGGGTTGCAGACATCATGAGCGCGCAGTCTCCCGAGTTGCTGCAACGTGGGCATGCACTTCTGAACGCTCCGCATCTTTTCGGTTCTGAGATTGGTATCAACGTTCCCGCCTTCCTGATTGCCATGGTAATCACGGCAATTCTGGCGGTCGGAATTAAAGAGAGCGCGCGCTTCAATTCCACTATCGTGGTGATCAAGGTCGCGGTTGTCCTCTTCGTTATTGCACTTGGGTTCAAGTATGTGAACTTTTCGAACTGGGGTCATGACTGGAGCAGCTTTGCGCCTTACGGCTTCTCTGGAATCGGGGCCGCGGCGGCTTACATATTTTTTGCTTATATCGGATTCGACGCCGTTTCTACCACCGCGCAGGAAGCCAAGAACCCGCAACGCGACCTGCCTCTTGGAATTATTCTTTCCCTGCTAATTTGTACCGCGCTCTACATCCTCGTTGCCGGAGTTCTCACGGGCATGGTGCCCTGGCGGGACGTGAACATTGAAGCGCCGATCGCGCGGGCGTTTGCCGACCGCGGCTTGAATACGGCTTCGCACATCATCACGCTGGGAGCACTGGCCGGACTGACGAGCGTGATGCTGGTAATGCTTTTGGGGCAAACGCGAGTGCTTTACTCCATGGCCAACGATGGATTGTTGCCACGGAAGTTTTTTGCGGACATCCATCCCAAGTGGCGCACGCCCTGGAAGAACACAATACTGGTGGGACTGTTGGCCGCGATTGTGGGAAGCCTGACGCCGATTGATGATATTGGAAAAATGGTAAATATTGGCACCCTGCTGGCATTCGTAATCGTCTGTATCGCGGTGATGATGTTGCGGCGGACTGATCCGGAGCAGGCAAGGCCCTTCCGCACTCCATGGGTGCCACTGGTGCCAATTCTTGGCATTATTTTTAATGGTTACATGATGATCCGGCTAGGTTGGGTTAATTGGGCGCGGCTGCTGATCTGGCTGGCTATTGGTCTGGTCGTTTACTTCACTTACGGGCGACATCACAGCAAGGTACAAATTGCGGCCGGTGCTACGGAGCCCAACGTGCCCAAGGTTATGGCTGACTGATTTCCGGCCGGCGATTCTGAGCCCTTCGCACAAGCGGAGGGCTTTTTGTTTTAGAGTGATTGAAGATGAAAATTGTCACAGCAGCCGAGATGCGGGAAATTGATCGCGTTACCAGCGAGCGCTTGGGTATGCCATCGTTGACACTGATGGAGAATGCGGGTGCAGCGGTAGCGGACTTTGTTCTGTTGCAGTATCCGGCGGCCAAAAATATCGGAGTGATTTGCGGCAAAGGAAACAATGGTGGAGATGGATTCGTAGCAGCGCGAAAGTTGCACCAAAGCGGCCGTGAAGTGAGATTGCTGTTGCTGGCAGATCGATCGGACTTGCAGGGCGATGCGGCCGAAATGTTTAAGAAATTACCTTTTCCCTCGGTAACAGCGCAATCTGGAAAAGAGTTGAACGAAGAGAAGGCAGTGAAGGTCCTCCAGAGCGATTTGCTGGTCGATGCAATTCTTGGAACGGGCTTCAAACCCCCGGTGAGCGGGCTCTATGCGGAAGCGATTTCGAAAATCAACGCGAGCGGCGTGCCCGTTGTTGCAGTGGACATTCCATCAGGTGCCGACGCTGATGCAACAGGGAAACAAACAGGCGTAATTGCGCGAGCAGATGCGGTAGTAACTTTTACGGCGCCGCGTCCGGCGCATGTTTTCGGGAGATTAACGTCCGGGCCGATTGTGGTCTCTCCTATCGGCTCTCCAGACGAGGCAATCGTGTCGTCGTTGAATCTGCACGTGATTACCGCCAAAGATGTCGCTCGTCTCATCGGGCCGCGCAAGCCTGATTCGAACAAAGGCATGTATGGACACGTTCTCGTGGTTGGCGGGTCGCGCGGCAAGGCGGGCGCGGCGGCGATGGCGGGGATGGCTGCGCTTCGCTCTGGAGCGGGACTGTGCACGGTCGCCACCGCGAGTTCGGTGCTGGCAACGGTAGCAGGATTTCATCCCGAGCTGATGACGGAAGAACTGGAAGAAACGGAAGAGGGAAGCGTCTCTCTACGAGCGTTCGATCAAGTAGAGGCACTCGCAAAAAATAAAACTGTGATAGCGATTGGGCCCGGAATTTCGCGTGTCCCAGAGACGTCAGAGTTTGTGCGCAAGTTGCTACCGGCGATCCAAACGAAACAAGGCGATGACGCGGCGTCATCTCGAAGGCCTTCAATTGTTCTCGATGCCGATGGCCTCAACGCATTCGAAGGCCGAGTAAACGAATTGATGGGACGAGATGACGATCTAAAAAGTGGAGTGCTGGTAATTACTCCTCATCCCGGAGAAATGGCGCGGTTAGCAGGGTGCTCCATCGAAGAGGTGCAAAAGGACCGTCAACGGACCGCCCGCAAATTTGCGAAAGAGCACCAAGTCATAGTTGTTCTGAAGGGAGACCGCACTCTGGTTGCGAAACCTGACGGAGAGCTTTGGGTGAACACGACGGGAAATCCTGGGATGGCAACTGGCGGAACTGGCGACATACTGACGGGGATGGTGGCGGGATTACTTGCCCAAAATCCTTCGCAGGCTTTTGGAGCTGTAATAGCGGCGGTTCATTTGCATGGCCTGGCTGGCGACGTTGCCTGCGAGAGCGTGGGCGAACAATCTCTGGTCGCGACTGATTTAATAACGTTCCTTCCGGAAGCTTTTCGGCGAGTGCGTCAATCCGCGAACGAGAAGCTCGCAAAGATTTAAAGTTGACCCGACTGTAACCCCTTACCAGCAAGGAGTTTACGGTTAAGTACTATAAAGTTACTATGGCTGCGACTGGAATCTGGACGAGTGCTTCTGTAACCTCGCCTCCTACCCCGTGAAATGCGATCATCTTCCATGACTCATTTTCCCCGTCCCAACGTTGAGCGCCGCGCTACCCGAGTGAAACTTGCAAGCAGCGTCCCCGCGCTGGTGAGGTTAGAGGGCGGGCAACACGCCAAGTGCAAACTGCGCACGATTTCCGTTACCGGTGGGTTGCTTCAGCTTCCGAAGGCGCTGCAGCAGGGAGGCTTGGTAGAAGTCGCATTTCAGACGGACTCAGGGGCAGTCCACGGGATGGCTGAAGTGTTGAATCCTTCCCGGGACACTCAAAACGGCGTCCTACAAGCATTCCGCTTCATTGCGTTGGCGGACCAAGACCACCAAGTACTGGCCACCGAAGTGGACACGGCTGCTGATCGAAGTTTTTTTCCTTTCCGCGTGACGCCGACCCCCACACCAAAAGGGTGGTAGGCGCAATACCTTCTTTGCAAAGTCCTGCCTCGCTATACTGATCACACTTCACCGTGGATGCTTGGGTCATCGCGCGTGAACTGTGAAATGAACAAACAAGAATTCATCACGCATTCCGCGGAAGAGACGATTGCTCTGGGACGCAAATTATCTCGGCAGCTTGCACCGCCTAAGCTCGTCGTTTTGCGGGGAGATTTGGGCGCGGGAAAAACTACGCTGGTGAAAGGCATTGCGGAAGGTTTCAGCGCTGCGCAGGAAGATGACGTCACCAGTCCAACGTTCACATTAGTTCACGAATATCGCGGGCCCGACGTGAATGTTTATCACATTGATCTCTATCGCGTGGATACTGCGCGCCAGCTAGAAACTTTGGGGCTGGATGATTTGTTTTCCGACAATAGCGTATTGCTGATTGAGTGGGGAGAGAAGTTTGCTCGCTTCG
Source organism: Acidobacteriaceae bacterium (assembly GCA_041166845.1). Lineage (GTDB taxonomy): Bacteria > Acidobacteriota > Terriglobia > Terriglobales > Acidobacteriaceae > JALYIM01. The sequence continues at coordinate 5,226 of JBEEGK010000041.1, read as the reverse complement.
AGCGCGAGCGGGATATTGACATCGCGATCGAGCGAATTTCTGACAATGCGCGGCGCGTACGCGTGACCGGCCCCTAGTCCGTCAGAAATTCCGCCATGGCAGCGCGATCGAGAGCTGGACGCAGGCAGGCGACTGGGGCCTTCCACTCGCGAATTACCGAAAAAAGAATCGCTGCTGCGAAAAATAAAAAGGCTATTTTCTTTTTAGTATTTAAAGTCTGCATTTCAAAATCCCATGATGTTGTAACCGCAATCCACGTATATGATCTCACCCGTGATGCCGGAACTGGCGTCCGATGCGAGAAAGACCCCGGTTGAGCCTACTTCGTTAACATCCACGTTGCGTTGCAGCGGAGCGCGTTCCGCGTGCGACTTCATCATCTCACTCAGGCCTGAAACCCCACGAGCTGCAAGGGTTTTGATCGGTCCGGCGGAGATCGCATTGACGCGAATTTTACGCTTGCCGAGGTCATAAGCCAAATAGCGCACCGTGCATTCGAGCGCTGCTTTTGCCACTCCCATGACGTTGTAATGGGGGACAACTTTTTCCGCTCCGTAATAGCTCATGGTAATGATGCTGCCACCGTCTTCCATCAATGGAGCCGCGGCGCGCGCGAGCGCGATCAACGAATAGACGCTTACGTCGTGCGCGATACGAAAGCCTTCGCGACTGGTTTCCACGAAATCTTTCTTAAGTTCCTCGGCGGGCGCGTAGGCGACGCTGTGGACGAGAATGTGCAGTTTTCCATAACGTTCTTTTAGTTTTGCGAACAGCTTTTCAACTTCTGTTTCTTGAGAAACGTCGCATTGAGAGGCTTCCGCTCCGGGGAGGGACAGAATGAGATCTTTAGCTTCGTGCTCGAGACGTTCGTTTTGGTAGGTGACGGCGAGAGTGGCTCCTGCATTTTGCAATCCCTGTGCGATGGACCAGGCGATGCTGCGTTTATTGGCAACTCCAAAGACAACGGCCACTCGCCCGTCGAGGCTGAAAGACATGGTTTCTCCTGTTAAGCGAAGGGAAAGGATAACAGCGACGAACGGGGATTCGCCACTTAGTAATTCCTGAAAAGCCTACTCCGCCGGAGTGGCCTCGCCAAGTGTGACAGGTGCGATGGGCCAGATGGCGCTGATGAATGCGAACAGATACACGACGCCGATAATTGCGAATCCTGCGACAAGATTGTATTGCGCCACCGCAGCCACCAGTAGCGCCAGAATGATCTGTAATATTGTGCCGGCGAAATAGAAAGTGTTTTGAACTCTTCCCATAATGTGTTGTGGGACTTGTTCCATGATGCTGGTGTTCATGGCGACACCGGAGAGCCCACGCGCCGAACCCATAATGAGATAAAAGAGAACGGCGATCGCGAGTACTGGCGATAAGGGCGACAGAGTCATGCACACCGCCAAGAGTCCCATGGAGACGGCGATGCAACGACGCGGTCCAATGCGAGACAGCATCGCGGGCGCATAAAAGATCGTAAGGAATGCGCCGGTACCCCATCCGGCGTTCAACCATCCGAAGCCCACGGCTCCGGCGTGAAAGACGCGATCGCTAAGGGGAGCGGTGACGACGACGCCGGTCATCATGGCGCCGAGAAAAAGCGCCCAGCTGATTCCCAGAAAAATGACGTTATGGTTGCCGCGCAAAAATGTGAAGCCTTCGCGCATCTCACGCCCGAAACGCGTGAGAGCGGATTCCGCGGCGATTAGATCGGCATGCAACTCGGCAGGGCGAGGGACAACATGCTTTCCTTTGCGCACCGCGAGATAACAGAAAAATGAAATCAGATAGGTGGAAAAGTCAATGAGCAGCACTCCGCCCAAACCGATGTGGTTATAGACGAATCCGACGATCGAGCCCGCGATCAGCCAGCCGCCCTGAATGCCTGCCAACAAAAAAGTATTAGCGTGGACAAAGTCTTCTCCGGGAGTCATCTCTTGAATGAGAGCCGTGATGGTGGGCCAAAACATCCAGAAGCCTGCCGCCACCAGGGTGTTCATCAGATAGACTTCCCAGACTTTTACCTTGCCGGCAAATGCCAGCAATGCCACGGCGAGGATGATAATGGCGCGAAAGGCATCGAGCATCATCACTAAGCGGCGGCGATCTTCGCGATCAATGATGACCCCCGTGAAAGGCAGCATGAGCATGGCGGGGATGGTTTGCAGCACGGCGAATGTTCCCAACGCCATTTCCGAATGCGTGGTTTGCAGAATGAACCAGGCGACGGCGGCGGCGTTCATCCCGCTGCCGAGCATGGAGACTACATTGGCGGCGAGGATGAAACGGAGGCTGCGCTGCCGCAGAATGGAACGCATATGTTCACTTTAAATGAGGATGATAGTGAACGACAGCCTTGTGGAGACAATGGGCATTATTCGCCTGCTTCGTCGCTGCGCGACTCATCCGCTCAGCATGACGTTATTTTATAAAGCGTGGGCTAGTGGTGGGTTAGTTCGTCGGAAAGAAGGTGCGCCTTGAAGGCCAGATTCTGCGAGCGTTGCAGATCGCCGGCATCTTCGGCAGTTTTGGATTGCAGGATGTAGGACTTGATCTGGTTCACCATTTCCTGCTGCGACGGATTGAGCTGGCTAACCGAAACCTTTTTGAGGTTATCGTCTGTGCTGGCAAGAAGCTCGGCGGTAGTAAGTATTTTGCGAGAGGCCTGCGCAGGCGCCAGGCGAGGAGAAATTTGGGCTTTCGGATCGGGCGCGCTGCCCTGTTGCACAACGGTTTTCTGCGGCTCGGCGGCAAGAGGCGGAGCGGGTTTAGGTTTGTTGTGTGGTTTTTTGAGAGCGTCCGGTATTTTCTGCGCCTTGGGAGCCTGCTCCAGAGCAGTCTTTTTATTTTTGGCGTCCTTCCGATCGGCTTCTGCCTGATGGTGACGCTGATTTTTCTGGTCCTTGCGGTCTTTCTTCAATTGTTGAGTGGCAGTGCTGGAGGGGTCTGACTGCTCTGCCTGGCGCGCTCCCAAGGACGTGCCCCACAGCAGCAACTGCGCCACCAGAGCCAGAACCATGAGCCGGAATGTAATCGCAAGATGCATATGAAAGAAGTGAAAATTCTATTCTTCTTACATTAACCAGTGGTTAATTTGCCGAATCCGCGCAAAAATGCGCTCACTGATTAAGCAACCACTATCTACGTCAATGGCGTGATCTCAACCGCAGCCGGCGATTCCGCCAAGGGACTTGTGCGGGAGGGCGCTAGGGGGAGGCAAAGGCGGAAGGTAGTTCCCTTACCATCCACCGATTCGAAGTCAACCGAGCCGTAGTGCCACTGCAAAATCTGGTAAGTCTGCGCCAGCCCAATGCCACTGCCGGTTTCCTTCGTCGTGAAGTATAGTTCAAAAATCTTATCTTGAACATCGGCTGGAATGCCGCTGCCCTCATCGCGGATCTGAGTGACGACCATGTCGTCTTCGCGTTGTGAGGAAATGGAAAGCGTTCCTCCCTCGGGCATGGCCTGCATGCCATTCAGCATGACATTCAGCATGGCCTGCTTCATGAAGTCGGGATCCGCTTTTACGAACAAAGGCTCGGAGGAGAGATCGCGAATGATATCCACTCCGTGCTGCGCGGCATCGGGCGCGGCCAGAGAAATAACTTCCTCCAGCAACTTGCGTAAATCCATCTCCTCAAGATGAAGGTCTCGGGAACGGGTAAATTCCACGAGGATTTGCACCACCCGGTCGAGACGATGGATTTCGCTATCAATAATGTTGATGTGGCGACGAGTGTCAGGATCAATCTCCTGCAACTTTGTTTGCAATAGTTGCAAATGCAACACGATGGCGTTGATCGGATTTTTTACTTCGTGAGCCACGCCGCGAGTGAGCCGCCCGCTGGCTGAAAGCCTCCGCGACATCTCGATTTCATCCTCAATCTGACGCGCTGATTCGGCATCGCGCAAGGTGAGCAGCGCGCCAATCTGGTTGCCGCCCTCCTGGATGAAATCAATGGAAACATGCACGCGCTTTCCGTTGGGCGCGTCAATCTCTCGCGGCTCAACCGTGTGCCGTAGGTGAAAAGCATCGAGTGCGAGCGCGCCCAGAGTAGATTCCGGCGAGAAAATTTCGCGGGCGGTGCGTCCCATCAACTCTCTTCGCGTTCTTCCCAGAAAACGTTCCACGGAGGCGCTGACCAGCACGATGCGGTTGTCGCGCGTGAACAGGATCAAACCATCCTGCAGGTTTGACATGACCTGATCCATGTTGTCTTTGAGAGTGGAGAAGATCTCACGCGCATCGCGCATCTGGCGTCCGAGGTGAGCGATCTTCAGAGTCACCAATCCATATTCGTCATGGCTGTCTTCGTCGGTCTCGGTGGACTCTTCATCCTGCCCCTGGTCGCCGGACGTGACGTTATCCAGGCTGCGGCTGATTTGCTCCAGCGGACCGAGCGCGAGATGCGAAAGTCCGGCAGCCATGAACAGAGAGAAGAGAATGGCTACGACGGAGATGATCACCGCGTGTTGCAGGCGGGGAGTGAGTTCATTTTTTAGGAATATAGTGGCCACGCCGACGCGAATGCTGCCAAATGGGGCGCCGTTTAACTGCAACGGCATGCGCACGTCATAAATGGCGGGATGGTCGTACAACATTCTGAGCTGACGGCGAAAGCGTGCCTCCTGCACCTTCTGGAAGTCCGGTCGATCGGGGACTTTTTTACCGATGAGCTTCGGATTGGTATGCAAAATTACTTTGCCGTCTTGATCAACGATTGCGGCATCGTAAATGGTCGGCCAGTTTCCGACCACTGACTCGAGCATGGTATTCAAATCGCGGTCGGTGCCAATGTAATACGCGAGCGCGCTGTGTACCGAAGCGCGCTTACTGGTATTCACGCGGGTGCTGGTTAAATCAGGAGCGGCATTGGTTGCAAGATAAGCAAGTTGCGAAGTGAGATAAGACGCGGTGTCGTGGGCGGCGGTAATCTGCTGGCGCAAGAGCTGCGAAATGTAGATGTAGGAAAATACTGTAACCAGCAGGGCCATCATCAGCGTGATCGCGAGCACGAGTTGGGTTCTGCGACGCATCGTAATTCAGGGCAAACTTATAGGGGGCATCCAGTTGTTGGCTGCAATCCGCCGATCGCTGATTTACCCGTGGAACATCAGGTTTCCTCTTCTTGTTCGGATGCGCCTTCTTTACCGGACGCAAGGTCCGCAGCCGCACTGCCATACTCTTTCAATTTGTTGTGAAGCGTCTTTAAGCTGATTGCG